>JBBSGY010000214.1:0-5274 GCA_038253645.1 Acidimicrobiales bacterium | reverse complement strand
TTGTTGTTTGCCACGTTTTGGCTGCTGGGCACGAGCACCCGGCTCACGATTTTGGCTCTGAGCGGCGGGTCCGTATACGCGACGGGATGGGCGCAGGTCGTTCAGTCCAACTAGTTCTTCATCGTCCCATTCGGAACCGGAGCTCACGAAGGCCACCTCCCCACAGCAAGAAAGAAACCAGGTCGCCGAAGCGATCTGAGTTTTATGATACACGCACTGTTACGTTGCTCAATGGATGAAATGGTTTCGTAACATAACGATCTTTACGGCTGATAGCGATCATTCCGTCTTATTGACCAGGGCAAACACCAGTCCGGTAAGCAAATCGGCAGTCGATACGGTGCAGCAACGCTGACTCAGCATACGCATCGCCGAGAGCAATATGACCGTGCCGCCGACTATCACCTCCGCACGGCCGGCCGGCATCACTGAGCTGGTGCGTTGCAAGGTGGACTGGGCAACGAGAGTTCGATGAAGAGCATCGATCGAGTCCAGGGACATTATGTGTCCGTGAACGGCATCGGCGTCGAATAGCTCGAGACCGAGATCCATTGTGGCAAGTGACGTGGCTGTTCCGGCCACTGCGATGAGATCAGGAACATGGTTCTTGATCACGGCGAGCAGCTGTGACTCCCCGATTGCCTGTTCGATAGACATTCGGGCCGATTCGAGCTGAGAGGCAGCCGGTGGATCGTCCCGAAGAAATTGCTCCGTGAGGCGGACGCAGCCAAGATCGAACGATTCGGCAAAGAGAACCTCGGCGTGCCGCCCAAGAACGAGTTCTGTCGAACCTCCACCGATGTCGATAACCAGATGCCATCGATCTTGGCCGAACGTGGTGGTTGCGCCTGCATAGGTGAGCGCCGCCTCTTCGGTGCCACTGATTACCTCGACGGCGGCGCTAAGCGACTCTGATGCTTGCTCGAGGAACTGCTCGGAATTCGTCGCATCGCGGACGGCAGACGTTGCCACCGCCCGCTTGGCGTCTACCTCATGATGCTCTATCAATTCGCGGAATTCGTGAAGCGCGTCACAGGTGCGTCTGATCGCTTCCGGCAGCAGGTTTCTGTTCGCGTGCACACCTTCACCGAGACGGGTTATCTTCAGTTGTTCGACGAGCCGTTTGCCCGTCTCGTCTGCGATCAGTAAACGCGTCGAGTTGGTTCCACAATCAACTGCCGCGAAATTCATTCGAACTGATCTTGCACCCAACGACCGACCGGGTCGTCGCCACCTGCGAGTAAGTATGCGTAGTGCGCATGCAGGCACTTCACACCCTTGCGCGTTCCGCCTACTCCGCCCGATGGCTTCGGGCCCGTGTAGTCCTCCGGGATCAAGGTGTCACGCTCGGCAGCATACGCTTCGTGCGCGCGTTTCAACTCATCGGGATCTACTTCGAGGTCTGCACGCTGAACTCCGCCTGCAGATTCGATGTGGCCGATATCACGTATGAGCGCGGGACTTGTCAGCCAGTAAAGCGTGGGCATCGGCGTGCCGTCGTTCAGAAACGGTGCGTTGCAGATAACGGTTGGTTCACCGTTCGCATCACGCACGACCACCTCGAATTTTCCTTGTGGCGTGCGGCCGAGCCGGCGCGCGACAACTTCGGCGTCACTCAATCCCAGAATTTTATCTTGTCCCACAAGCCATTCTTTTTTGGTTTTTCCGGCGGCGCGGGTGGTGCAGGTGGTGGCATCACTGCGTATGCCTGTTGACCGGGCGTCACCAGTTCATACCGCTCTCGCGCCAAACGCTCTATCTCCGCGTCGGACTGCAGCTGCTTTGCGCGCTCATCGAGCTGTTTGTTGGTTTGCACGAGCAGTTGTTGTTGATGCGCCACTGCGCTCATCTGCCCACGTTGGTCGATGTACGTGCGGACCGGCGTGAAGAACAGAAGGTATGCAGCAAGCAACGACAGCACGCCGAGAATGATCCACCGAGACTTGCGTCGCAACTGCTGCGCGACGATCACGCTCGGGTGCTCCAGCTGGATAGCGCGTTGCCGCCACGGAATACAGCCGCTTCAGCCAAATGCGCCTCAATGCGAAGCAACTGGTTGTACTTCGCAACGCGATCAGAGCGCGCCGGGGCACCGGTCTTGATTTGGCCACAGTTCGTAGCCACCGCGAGGTCTGCGATGATCGCGTCTTCGGTCTCTCCCGAACGGTGCGACATAACTGCCGAATAACCGTTGCGGTTGGCAAGCTCTACCGCTTCGAGCGCTTCAGTGAGTGTGCCGATTTGGTTTACCTTCACGAGAATTGAGTTGGCAACATTGGTCTCGATGCCACGTTGCAGACGTTCGGTATTGGTGACGAACAAGTCGTCACCGACAAGTTGCACACGGTCACCGAGCTCGGAAGTCATGAGCGCCCAACCGTCCCAGTCATCTTCTGCCATGCCGTCTTCAATAGAAACGATCGGATAGCGATCGACGAGGTCTGACCAGTAAGCCACAAAATCTTTTGAATCGAGTGAACGGCCCTCGCCGGCAAGCACATACTTACCGTCTTTGTAAATCTCACTTGCCGCGGGGTCGAGCGCGATCGCGATTTGCTCGCCGGGCGTATATCCGGCACGGTCGATCGCAGTGACAAGAACCGACACGGCTTCTTCGTTTGACGCAAGGTTCGGCGCGAAACCACCCTCATCGCCGACACCCGTCGATAAACCCTTTTCCTTCAACACTGCTTTGAGTGTGTGATATGTCTCGACGCCCCATTGCAATGCCTCGCGATAACTCGACGCGCCGACGGGCATCACCATGAACTCTTGAAGGTCGATCGAGTTGTCAGCGTGCACGCCACCGTTGACGACATTCATCATCGGCAACGGCAACACACTTGCATTTACTCCACCGACGTAGCGGTAAAGCGGAAGACCTTGTTCTTCTGCACCTGCACGAGCTGCTGCGAGCGAAACGCCGAGAATCGCGTTCGCGCCAAGCCTGCTCTTCGATGCGGTGCCGTCGAGGTCGACAAGCAGATCATCGAGGCCGCGCTGATCGAGCCCTTCAAAACCCTCGACTGCCGTGCGGATCTCACCGTTCACGTTGCCGACGGCATTCAGCACGCCCTTGCCCAGATATCGCTTTCCGCCGTCACGAAGCTCCACGGCCTCGTGTTCGCCGGTGGAGGCTCCGGAAGGCACCATCGATCGGCCAAGTGCTCCTGACTCGAGCGAGACTTCCACTTCAACGGTCGGATTACCACGAGAGTCAAGAACCTCTCGTGCGGTTACATGTTCTATTCCACTCATCGCCCGAGAGGCTATCGGAGGCGGTCCCACCTGCGCGATGTTTAAAGCCTTACCTGTGTATACCAACGGTAAGTCTTCAAACATCGCCTGGGTTGCTGCTTAGTTGAACCTGTTCATTGCTGCCTGGACGCCATCGCTGAGGATTTCTTCGGCCGCGTCGGCGGCGGTTTCGACGGAAATATCGAAGCCCGCACGCTCCGAAGCACCGGGGCGTCGCAGCACGTAGTCGGCTCCGGATTGCTGACCAGGCGGACGACCGACGCCGATGCGAATACGTGTGAACGCGTCGTCTTTCAAATGGTGTTTGATCGACTTCAAGCCGTTGTGACCAGCCAGGCCGCCACCGCGCTTTATTTGAAGGCGACCGGCATCGATGTCGAGTTCGTCGTGAATGATCACGAGCTTTTCAAGATCTTCGATGCCGTACCGGCGAACAAGCGGAGCAACGCCTTCTCCCGACATGTTCATGAACGTTCCCGGGACACCGAGCGCGAGCAGCTTGTCGCCGACACGAACGTGGCCCCAGAGCGCAACGCCCATTGCGCGCTTGAGGTCGACACCGTGACGGCGTGCGAGGGTTTCAACGGCGAGCCGGCCTGCGTTGTGGCGGGTCTGAGCGTACTCGTCGCCAGGATTACCCAGTCCGATCACAAGAAGATCAGCAGGAGTTCCGGTGCGAGGCTCGCGAAGCTTTGGTTTCCAGCTTCGATTGCGTCTCATTTGTGGCACGGTTATCCGGCTTCCCGGCGACGGCCGGACAGGCTCGACTAGTGCACCATCCTGCAAATACCACGTGCGTCTTGCCGGCCAGATTTCCTGCTCGCTGCGTCATAAAAACATCGCAGTATGGTTACTTCCTTCGTTTTTCTTCCTTGCGAGAAGAAAATCTGACTCGCCAATCCACGCGTGTTATTTACAGGATGGAGCACTAGGACTCGGTTGAAGCTGCTGAATCTCCAGCTGCTTCGCCACCTTCGCCTTCGGCGGTACTCGATGACTCAACCGCAGCACGCGGAAGTCGACCAACGGCGATTGTCTCACCAGGTTCAGCAGTTGTCGTTACGCCATTCGGCAACGCGATATCGCTGACGCGAATCGCACCGTCGAGTTCAAGCTCGGAAATATCCACTTCGATGTGGGCTGGAAGCGTTGTGGCTGTGGCGTTGATTTCAAGACTGGTGAGCTGGTGCTCGACAATGCCACCCATCTTCGTGACCTTGAGAGCTTCACCACTGAAAGTGATCGGAACTTCGGCAGTAATTGCCTCGTTGCGGTTGACGACGAGAAAGTCGACATGGGCCACGGTGTTGCGGACCGGGTGCTTTTGAAGGTCGCGAGTGAAAGCAAGGTGCAACTTGCCACCAAGCGAAAGCTGGATAAGAGCGTTCGCGCCGGACTCGGTGTTGAGAGCACCACGCAGCTCGCGAGCGTTCACACTGAGCGCGATCGGCTCGATACCGTGTCCATAAAGCACGCCGGGGATGCGGCCGTCCTTACGAAGACGTCGAGAATTCGCGGAACCTTGTACCTGCCTAATCTCGGCAGCGAGAGCAACTTCAGCCATAGTGTCGGGCATCTTAGGCGGTCCCCCACAAGCCGTGCGCAAAGCCCCGTTTTCGTAGGGATTGCCACACAGTTTGCGGCAGCGCCGGCGTTAATTGACGATTGGGCTGCGGGTATTCGGCTGACCACCGAAGAACCGGGTCGAACCGAAGGCAAATACGCCTCCGTCGGCCGCGATCATCCAATACCCCTGGCCGTCGCCCGGAGAACGGATGGAAACGATCGCCGAGTTGAGCGGCCGGCCAGCCAAGGAGCCATAGAAACGGGCGCTACCGAAGGCAAAAATGCCGCCGTCTGAGGCCACAAGCCAGTAACCGCCGTCGCCGGCAGCGCCTGCACCGCAGACGATCGGCTGGTTCAATTTGATGCTGCCGGTTGAGCCGAAGAATTTCGCGTCGCCGTAAGAGAACATTCCGCCGTCGGATGCGATGAGCCAGTAGCCGAGGCCGGTCG
>JBBSGY010000213.1:0-5282 GCA_038253645.1 Acidimicrobiales bacterium | reverse complement strand
CGAAGATCGCAGGTTAGTTGGCCGTGTCCCGCCCGGTGACCTTCTACCGCCTGATCCCCACTCGTTTCGCTCGCTGCATCACGCCTACCCGCTACTTATCGCCGAGATGAACTTTCTTGCAATCGAGGGCTTCACGCAGGGCGTCGAGATTGAGCGCCATAAGAGATCCGTAGCTCGCACCCCCGCGACGAGCTTGGTCGGTTCGCACAGCCATGTCATCGAGCGTTGCTGATCTCACACCGAGATCGCGTCTGATCCGTTTCGCCTCAGCAAGCCTCGGTAAAGACGCGAAAAACACAGTCGTCGGATGAACACGGTCGATCACTTGAGGCAAAGTCGCATCGGTCGCTCGCACTTCCGCGAGGTCAAACCGGTTCATCAGGTAACCAAAATGCGATGACGTCGTCACTACCTCGCGTCGCTGACACGTCGCAAACGTTCGTTCATCGAGACGTTCGATGTCGTTAAGCATGCGTGCCATCCGAGCCTCATTCTTGCGGTACGTCTTTTCGCCCGCAGGGTCAATCTCGGTGAGCCGTGTTCGAACAATGCTGCCGATCACCATCATGTTGCCAGGGTCGAGCCACACATACGGATTGGCCGAGCTTACGTTCGCAACCTCGTCGAGAATCCGCACCGTTGGCTTGGTGCGTTCAACTGCAATTCTTTCGACTTCAGGCTGAATACCGCCGCCGATGATCACAGCAAGTGAGGCTTCGCGCAAAGCCTTTTCCTTCGCCGGCGTAAGCAACGCGTAGGGATCGATCGACAACAAGTTCGACGCATGCACGCGCTTGCCCCCGACACTTCCAAGCGCATCGAACACCGGAGCTGTCGACGCGACAACCTTCAACCTGGCCGAGCCGGCCATTTCCGAGCGCGAACAACCGGCGAGGAGCACAACCAGCGCCAGACCGATTGCGCCTAAGTTCGAGAGAGCGGGCTTCATAAACGCGAGCTTCAACGCGGCGAAATCACTTCGATTCCGCGCATGTACGGCCGCAGTACTTCGGGCACACGCACAGACCCGTCTTGCTGATGGTGAGTTTCGACGAGTGCCGCCCATACACGCGGAACCGCTACACCTGAACCATTGACCGTGTGCACCAATTGCGTCGACTTACCTTCTAAAGGCCTGTACCTCACGTTTGCCCGGCGCGACTGGTAGTCGTTGAACCACGAGCAAGACGAAACTTCAAGCCACTTGTCAGTCCCCGGCGCGTAGGCTTCGATGTCAAAGCTTCGATGATGCGCCTGACCGAGATCACCTGAGCAAATCTCGATTACGCGAGTTTGCAATCCGAGCGCATTCGCGAGCCCGAGCGCGCGTTCGCGAATCTCGAGCATCACCGACTCGCCTTGTTCAGGTGTTGTGTATGCCATGAGCTCAACCTTGTCGAACTCATGAACACGCAAAAGCCCGCGGGTGTCTTTGCCTGCAGCGCCTGCCTCGCGTCGATAACAGGGCGTATAAGCCATCATTCGTTGCGGGAGACTCGCTTCATCAAGGATCTCCCCGCTCTCCATCGACGTCAACGGAGCCTCGGCAGTTGGAATGGTCCAAAGATCATCACGCTCGATCGCATACATGTTCATCTCGTCCTTCGGCAAATAGCCGCAACCAACCATCGTTTCGCTACGGACGATTGTCGGAGGACGAATTTCTTCCCACGCATCAGCATTGCGATCGAGGCCCAACTGGCAAAGAGCGCGCGCGAGTGTCGCGCCCGCGCCGCGGAACATGTTGAACATCGAGCCGGACATGCGAACCGCACGATCCGAATCGAGAATTCCGAGCTCCTTGCCGATATCCCAATGCGGGACGCGCTGATAGTCAGCCCACTCGCGCTCGGTTGCCGGAATCACGATCGGGTTGTCATCCTCGCTCAGCCCGTCAGGAACGTCGGGCGAGATTTCGTTTGGAATTCCGAGCAGCAAGTCACGCAATCGGGTTTCTGTGTCTGAAACTTCGACATCCAGTCCGCGTTCTTCGTCGCCGAGCGTCTTGCTCTCTGCTGCCAGGGCCTCGGCTTTGTCTGTTTCGCCTTTCTTTCGAGCTTCGCCGACAGATTTCGAAATCGTCTTTACCTGGGCACGAATTTCGTCCCGGCGAGCAGACAACTCACGCACACGAGAGTCGATCGAAATCACGCTTTCGAGGTCCGTAAGGTCGATATGCCTGCGGGCGAGGTTTGTCCTCACCTCATCAGGTGAATTCCGTAGGCGCCGTAGGTCAATCATGAGGCAAGACGCTAGTGGTTGCGTTCGTTCGGGCGAAGTCGAGATAGCGCAGCGACGCTTCGTCGCTCGGCGGCGCCGGATCTTTGATCTGTTGAAGTGCCGTTTCGCGTAGCTCAGCGGGGATGAACCTGTCGTTCCAGGCGTTCGCAGCAAGAACTTGCAACTGCGACAGCTCGGCACCCAGCAAATGCGCACTGGCGTACTCGTTGCAGAGATCAGTCTGAAACATCGCCGGGTCGTCGGTGTTGAGCGTGATCGTGAGACCTGCGTTCATAAGGTCGAGAAAGGGGTGGGCCGTCATTCCCAGTGCGAGCAAGTTTTCGAGCACAAAGTTCGACGTAATTGCGATGTCCAACGCAATGTCGCTCGCGGCAAGTTCGGCGACCAATGCAGCGTCGAGTGCTGCCGCGATGCCATGTTCTATGCGGTCCGGCGGTTCGCCCAGCAAATCAATCGCTTCACGCAAACGTTCCGGGCCTTGCGATTCGCCGGCATGCAACACAACGTCGAGCCCGACAGCGCGGCCGCCGGCGAGCATCGAACGATATGATGGCCAATCGGTTCGAGCTTCGTTTCCGGCGACACCGATTCCGACAACGCCGGGAACTCGCACATCTGCCACCTTGTTTTCGATTGCCAGTGCCAGCGTTTGCTCACGAAAATCGTGGCCGGGAAAAAGGTCGTCGAACTGGGCAGGAATATCGAGAATCAGGTGAACCAAAGCTCCGCCACGTGCGTGCGCTTCACGAAAACCTTCGAGCAACGCAGCCAACGGTTCGCTCCACGTTCCGTTCGATCCCGCGATTGCCGGGGTGTAATGCACGCGGCTGTATAGCGTGTTCTGCGCACGTTGGTCATGCGAAATACGAATCGCAAGCTCGCGATAGTCATCCGGATCGCGGAGTACTCCACAAACCTCGACGTATGTGCCGACAAAACCCGCAAGACCTTTACCCGTGAAGTCGTAGCTGTCAACGGAGCGCAGACCATGTTTAGCGGCAAGCCGTTTCGACAGATCGATGGGCATCGAACCGACGTGATGCGTGTGCTGCTCCGCTTTTGGAATGCCCAATGCCCAAAGGCGGGCCTCCTCGAGCGAAAGTCTGTTAGCTACCAAGGCTCACGAGCTGGTCGACAGCCATCGCGGCAAACAGCAACGTCAGATACGTAATCGAATAGTGGAAGAGCGCCATCGCGGTTTTCTCGTTGTGATCACGCAGAAGTCGCAGTGCAAAGGCGGTGAATACCGCACCCGATGTTACGGCAACAACCCAGTAAACAGCGCCTAGCTGCGCTATCGGAACGAGTACGAGGCTGAGCGCCCACAGCAACAGCGTGTAAGCGAGAATATGTTTTGCGGTGTAAGCGAGAGTATTGACGGCAGGCAGCATTGGTACATGTGCACGGCGGTAATCTTCACGGTAGCGGAACGCGAGTGCCCAGAAATGCGGCGGCGTCCAAACAAAGATGATTGCAAACATCACGAGCGGCGGAAGGTCAACGCGATTTGTGACTGCAGCCCAGCCGACAAGCACGGGCACCGCGCCTGCGGCACCACCGATAACGATGTTGCTTGTGTAGTTGCGCTTGAGCCACACGGTGTAGACGAGCACATAGAACAGCGCCGCCGAAAGTGCCAGCATTGCAGACAGTAGATTGACGAACACCGTGAGCCAAACGAACGAGGCCGCGACTAGCAAGCACGCAAAGGTAATCGCCGCGTTTGGAGTGATCGCACCTGTGACGAGCGGACGGCGGGACGTGCGCTTCATTACGGCGTCGATGTCGCGGTCCCACCACATGTTCACCGCGTTGGCACCCCCTGCAGCCAGTGCACCACCGATTACGGTTGCCGTCATCAACCAGAGGGAGGGCAGACCGCGCTTTGCTACAACCATGGTGGGAACAGTCGTGACGAGGAGCAGCTCGATGATGCGGGGCTTTGTGAGCGCAATATACGCTGCCAACCTGCTCGTTTTTACTTCAGCCCGCGAAGTCGAGGGGGCGTCGTGGGCGACTGTGGACATCGTCCCCACACTAACGGCCTCCAGGCGGATTCTTGCCATTCCGATAAAGGTGCGCTCGAACAGCGGAACGGGCAGACTAAACCCGATATGACCACTCCAATGCCCACGCGAATCGACCAGCCGGTCGATGAAGAGGCGCCCGAGAGCGATCGCCCTTGGGTTGTGATCGTGTGGAACGACCCGGTCAATCTCATCTCGTACGTAACGCACGTTTTGCAAAAGCTGTTCGGCTACAGCACGAACATGGCAACGGAGCTCACGATGCAGGTCCACAACAACGGGCGAGCCGCTGTTTCAAACGGCACTCGGGAAAAGGCGGAATTAGACGTGTTCAGACTCCATGAGCACGGCCTGTGGGCCACGATCGAGCAGGACTAGATGTTCGACAATCAGCCTTTCGAGAGAACTTCTGTCGGCACGTTCCTCGTCGACCTTTCACACCAGGAACGACGTCTCATTCACGACCTTCCCGCGGAGTTGATGAAACAACTCGAATCGGGTGACGACGATGGCTCGATCTATCGCCTGTTTCCGCCTGGCTATACCGACGATTTGGGTCGTCAAGTTGAATACGACCGCCTCATGCGCGATGACCTTCAAGCGAGTCACGTCTACGCGCTTCGGATCTTGCAAGATACCTCTGAAGCGACCGAACTGGACGAAGAGCAACTTGCAACCTGGATGCGCGCGATTAACCAGTTGCGCTTGGTGCTTGGCACTCGCCTCGACATCACGGAAAACATCGACGAATCCGAGTTGTCACAAAACGACCCACGCTCGGGTGCCCTCGCGCTCTACCTCTACTTGGGGACCCTGCAGGAGTGCATCATCGAAGCGCTCGATGGTCCCACAGACCACCTGACAATCTGAGCGGCTGACACTCACAAAGCTGAGGTGCTCCGCCTGCGTGGCCCGAACGCCCCGAGCGGAGCGGAATAGTAAAGCGAGGCAAAGGTGAGTAAAACAAACACACCCATCTCCGAGCGGTCCTGACGAGATTTGAACTCGCGACCT
>JBBSGY010000212.1:0-5287 GCA_038253645.1 Acidimicrobiales bacterium | reverse complement strand
GAACGAACCCGGACGACACTTCGTCGTGCACGAGGTATTGGCCGAAGTGCAACCCTTTCTTGCGTTCGGGATCGGTGAGGTCAACAAGATTGCGGGTTCTTGCCAACGCCTTGCGCACAGCAAGTAAACGTTCGCCGGTCGCTTGATCCGTGTCCGGTACGGGACAGCGCGCGCAGCCACGCACGACGTACGCAGACAGTCCACCGGCAATGATTCGCGTCCATGTGTCTACCTGGTACGTAAATATACGTCCTCTCCGTTTTCATACCTCCGTGGGTGCGGCGAGGCAGAATACGGGCTCGTAGGCTTGGAGTTCCTTACCGTCAATCACGATGTTCGGACGAAACCGGTTCATCGGAACGGGCGCATCCAGCTGCTCGTTGAGCGCACGCAGCGAAGGTGCCGTCGTAATGTGAAAGCTGAACCGATCGGCAAATCCAATCTGATTCGATGTGTCAGAACGGTGATAGCGCTCTTTGATCGACCGTGCTTCGTCAACACGCACCAACCGCACGCGAGCCTTCAAGTATTCGCTGAACCATTCTGCCGCCTCGCGTCCCTCATCAAACCCTTGACTCGGTGCGTACGTGTAGATCGATACGCTGCGCTCTTCGCCGCCAATTGCATTCGCATCAACTGTGAGAACCTCCATGCCGGGGGCGGAGATCGACAGACGGCCGTGTATCAGCTCAGGCACAACAAGCGCCATCTGCGGGACATGAGCTTGGAGAATCGCAGTGCCGCTTTCGTGTACAACCGCCCACTTACGGTCATTCGCGAAGCCGGTGTTTGTGATCTCGCCACGCTCGATGCGAGTGCCTGCACATGACTTGATTGGATAGATCCACAGTTCCTTGACGCCGAGGGTCATGCGGACAAAGACAATAGGTCGGCTATTCCGCTGCGTCGGCGAGCGATTCAGAGAGCGTCGGGTGGACCAATAAGCTTTCCAGGATGTCGGTAACGCGCAAGTGTGCGGTGACTGCGAGCGCCACCACCGAGATCAGTTCGGCCGCTCCTGCACCGACAATTGATCCACCGAGCACGACGCCTGTGTACGGATCGGATAGCAACTTCACGAAGCCGCGAAAATCACCAAGAATGTGCGCCTTTGCGTTGACGGAGAACGGAACCTTCGTAACACGAATCTTTCGACCGATTGCGAATGCTTCAGCCTCTGCCAAACCGACGTCGGCGATCTCCGGCTCGGTAAAGATCGCAGAGGCTGCCTTCTCGTAATCGAGGGAACGGTGTTCGCGCCCACCTACGCCCATTAGGTGCTCGGCGACCTTGCGACCTTGCATCGTTGCAACCGACGAGAGTGGCAGCTTGCCCGAAAGGTCACCCGCGGCATAGATGTGCGCCACGTTCGACTGGCAATCGTCGTTAATCGGAACGTATCCCCATTTGTCGCGCTCAACGCCGGCTGACTCGAGACCAAGCATTTCGGAGTTGGGAATCGAGCCAATCGCGAGCAGCGCGTGCGATCCGCGCGCAATGCGCCCATCGTCGCATTGCACAGCAACCTTGTCACCGTCGACGATTATCTCTTGTGCACGTGCGCCCTTCAACAGCTTCACACCACGACGCAAGAACTCACCCTCGAGAACGGCAGATGCCTCCGGGTCTTTCTGAGGAAGCACTTGCTCGCGACTGACAACAAGGGTCACGCCACAACCGAGTGAACTGAACATGTGCACGAACTCGACGCCGGTAACACCGGAACCGATAACGACGAGATGTTCGGGCAATTCGTCCGGTGGATAAGCGTCGCGAGTTGTAAGCACACGTCGACGATCAATCGTTGCCCATTCGGGAATGCGCGGACGGCTGCCCGTGCATAACAGCACTGCATCGGCAGCAAGAGTTTCGAGACCGCCGGCAGTTTCGACTTCGACGGTGTTGGGTCCGACAAGCTTTCCTGTGCCCCGCAGGATGCGAACGCTTTGACTGAGCAACAAGTCGGTAACCGATTTGTTGAGGTCGGATTCGATCTTGGCGATGCGTTCGCGTAGTGCTTCGAAATCGAGCTCGGCGCTGATCGACGCAAGGCCCATTGCCTTCGCACGACGGGTCGCACCGATCGCGCCACCGGTTGCAATCATTGCCTTCGAAGGTATGCAGTCCCATAGATGCGCCGCACCGCCGACCACATCTCGCTCGACAAGAGTCACCTGCGCACCGAGCCGAGCGGCATAAGTAGCTGCCTGATGCCCCGCTGGACCGCCGCCGATGATCACAAACCTGAGAGCCATGGGCCCGCAGGCTATTCGGCCTACCGCAAGCCCGCCGCCGCGGCTTCGAACGTCGGTCGAAATTTCTGTGCTTTATCGAAGCCGGTGGCGATCGAAACACGTTTACAACTAAAGCCCCTCTAGTGCTTGTCCCACGTGCCTTGATGAATTGCTCGGGGCACCCAACACGTGAACCGAGTGAATGCCAGTCTCGCCCGGCACCTCGGTTCTGAAAACGCCATCGCTGATGAGTCGTGATCCATCCCAGATCACCGGAAACGTAAAGCGGTCGAATTCCGTGATATCGATAGTCCCGCTCTTGAGGCGACCACCGACCTGGCCGCCCTTTACAACTGCGCTAGGTCGGGGCGAACCCGACAACGCGACATTTCCGGTTGCACTCACTGTTCTCGAGCCATCGGTGAACGTTGTCATTCCGGCGACAGCGGATATCGTAACGGTAGAAACTGTGCCTCGACTCGGTGCCAGGCCGAGCAGATGGGAAAACCTTGGCTCCGTATCGCTTCGGTAAATCTCCGCGTACAAAATTCCGTTTCGATTCACAATGAGCGCCATGCCATATTTTTCGAGAGCCGTTAGATCAGAGTCGCCGTTGTGAGCGTTCTGCAATAGACCGAATTGACGTTCACCAGGAGCATTTCCGCCCAAGTCGCCACTGAACGTCGCCACGTAGGGAACGTCACCAATCAAGTAGTCCGGTGTACCCGGGCCCGCCCATGACATTTCGCCGTAACCGTCTGCACCGGGAAGGATGACATTGAAGCCCTCTGCGTCGACGTTGGACTGTGTCCAGTGAGCGTTGTTCGAGTTTTCGGGATCACCAAAGTCGTAGGTCGTGACCGCTGACTGATCCGGCGCGGAGCTCGGCTCGGGAGATGCAGTCGGGCTGGGCTGCACCTGCGAAGTAAGCGGAGGCGCGGGCACCACTGGGGTCGGAAGCGAGGGACCGAGAATTGCGTCTCTAATTACCGCGATGAACGCAACACCAGCTACGTACCACGGGACGCGCGATGGTTTTTGGGGGATCATTGCCATCCGCCCAAACTACGCAGAGGCACTGAGTTAATCCAAGTCAGTGCGCGTGCGGCATGCAGAGGTCGTCGTATTCGGCGATGACGATCTCGGGGGCCTTGTCGCTGCACGCCGGACACTCCGGGTCACGACGCACGTTGAAGGTGCGGAAGCTCGTCTCGAGCGCGTCGTACGACAGGATGCGCCCGGCAAGGGTGTCACCAAGATCAAGAAGTAGCTTGATTGCTTCCATTGCCTGCAACGAACCAATGATTCCCGGCAAAACGCCGAGCACGCCGGCTTCCGAGCAGGATGGCGCGAGTTCTGCGGGAGGAGGTTGGGGCACCATGCAGCGATAACACGGTCCCACGTAAGGGTGAAACACGGTGACTTGTCCCTCGAAGCGGAAGATCGAACCGTGCACAACGGGAATGCGTTTGAGTAACGACGCGTCGTTGACCAAGTAGCGCGTCGGAAAGTTGTCAGTGCCGTCGACAATGACGTCGAAGTCGCTCAACACTTCGAGCACGTTGTCGGCGCCGAGACGTGTATCAAACGTCACAACGTTTACGTCGGGGTTGAGCAACGAGATTGTCTTCTTTGCAGAATCAACCTTGCGGTCGCCTATTCGATCGAGGTTATGCAGGATCTGACGTTGCAGGTTCGACTCGTCGACGACATCCATGTCAATAATGCCGATAGTGCCGACACCCGCAGCAGCAAGATAAAGCGCGGCAGGCGAACCGAGTCCACCGGCTCCTAACAGCAAGACGCGCGACTCGAGCAGCTTTTGCTGGCCCGTTGCGCCTACTTCGGGCAGCAAAAGATGTCGCGAATAACGATTGCGTTGATCGGCCGTGAGAACTTGTGGATCGCGCCACGCGCGACCTTCGTTTTTCCACTTATTGAATCCGCCGACCAGCGAAACGACGTTCGTATAGCCGAGCTGTTGCAATGTCTGCGCTGCGAATGCAGACCGCGTGCCCCCGGCGCAGTAAACAACGATTGGCGTTGCTTTGTCTTTTACATTCTCATCGATGCGCAGTTCAAGATAGCCACGTGGAATATGAACCGCTCCGCCAAGCGCACCGGCTTCGTATTCGGCAAGCTCGCGCACATCGAGCGCGACTGCATTCGGCTGCTGGAGGACCTCGTCTGCCGACGATCCCTCGACCTCTTTGATCGCATCCTTCGCGTTTCGCAACATCTCTCTGAATTCCATATACGTATTCTCCAACAGTTTTCGTCAGTAGATGGCCGGCGCGGGCACTTCGCTAACCGAGCCTTCGATTCCCAGCAGATGCCCACGATCGTTGTACGCCTCGAGCCGGAGACTGCCATCGTCACCGAAATGCCACGTCGTGAGCGATCCCTGCGAAGGGACTCCAACGTTGTGCCGCGAAAAGTTGTTCCCGAACGCCACTGCAGGCACCGAACGAATCCACCCTGCATGCGTGACGGCAACGACCGCGCCCGTAACACCCGAGCTGCGCACTGACTCGAGAAACTGAGCGATACGTGCATTCAATTCGCCGATGGTTTCGCCTCCACCGGGACGGACTCTTTCATCACCTTTGTTCCACGCTTGAAACTCGCCGGCGAATTGCACTGCGATTTCGGCACGCGTGAGCCCCGACCATTTGCCCACATTTCGTTCGCGCAAGCGCACATCGCGCACGGCTTGGAGGTCACAGGCTTGTGCGATCAACTCCGCGACATCTACGCAGCGGCGCAGGTCAGAAGTGTAAATCGCGACCGGTGCAATCTCTTTGCATCGCTCGGCGATTGCGTCGGCCTGGCGGCGACCAAGCTCATCGAGCTCGATGTCCGCCCAGCCCTGGTACCGGCCCGCTTCATTCCAGGTGGTGCGTCCATGGCGGAACAAGCACAGCTCGCTCGTCACGCTCCCGCTCCCCCTCCCGCTCCCCGTTCCCCCGCCTTATTTCCCGAACTGTGTGTAGAAGGCGCCCTGTATAGGCGGGTTCTACACACAGTTCGGAAGGGGGAACTTACCGATTGGG
>JBBSGY010000211.1:0-5320 GCA_038253645.1 Acidimicrobiales bacterium | reverse complement strand
GATGACGTGCTGACGGAGATGAAAGCTGTTTCTGCCAAAGCAGCAGAGATTCAGCTCAGGGAGCTACGCCAGAAATAGCGTTGTGATCTTGCTCTACGTCAAATTGCGGAGATATCGGTGCGGAGATGTGCGGAAAGCGGGGGTCAACAAGAACAACTTGCCCGTTGCGTTGTCGATTTCACTTCTTCGACCAGTACACCCGTCAAAGCGATGAGTTTCTCGCGCTGATCAGGATCTATGAGCCTTCCGCTTTCATCAAAGGCATCCTTCGCCTGGCCGACCGGCAAGTCTGCCTCGATGACGGAAGCGCCAATTGTCTTGAGCACCTTGCGCAGTTCAGCTTGCGCCCAAACTGCTCCAAAGATTCCCGTAGAGGCACCAATGACTGCGACGGGCTTGTTGCGCAACACGTTGTCGGGAAACGGTCGCGAGGCCCAATCGAGCGCGTTCTTGAGTTGACCGGGAACTGACGAGTTGTATTCGGGCGTCGCTATCAGTATGCCGCTGGCCGTGGAAATCGCGTTGCGCAATTCCACGACCGACGATGGCGCGGCCATGTCTTCGTTGAACGGTGGAATTCGCGCGAGCCGCCCGAAGATCGCGAGATGAGCGGCAGGTGCCATCTCGACACCTGCCGCGCGCAGCAACCGGAGGTTGTATGACCCTGTGCGCAAACTTCCGGACAACCCAAGGATCTTCATGGTTATCGCTGCTCGACTAGCTCGATGTGCGCAGTGAGTTCCACCTCGTAACCAAGGCTGTCTGTTCCGTTGGGCAATGCCATCTGCCAGTCCATGCCCCACTTACGACGGTCGACGATTGCCTTCAGCTCAATCGCAGTGCGCCGCGAACCGAACGGGTCATCAACCAATGGCTCGTAGGTACCAGTCGCGGAAATGACATGTGTGATTCCGCGAATCGTGAGCTCTCCGTCACCACTGAAAGTACCGTCTTCCGCGAGTCGAACGTCACTGGAACTGAAAAGAATGTCGGGATGATTGTTTGCGTCGAAGAAGTCCTCACCATTTAGAACATGTTCGCGAAACTCCGGGGGATTCTTGATCGTCAGCGATTCCGCCGGCACCCGACCTTCCATCCGAACGATCTGATCATCGGCTTCGACACGCACATCGAACGTGTCAAAACCTGCGCGGAAGTTTCCAACCTGCATATGGGTGACGGCGAACTGGAATGAAGAATGAACTGGATCGCTGACAAAGGTGCCGTTTATCGGCTGTGTTGCAAGGGGCATATCTTTTGTCTCCTTGGTTAGGACAAATGGTTCGTCCGGGCAAGAACACGATATCCATTAGATACTGATGACTTCAACGTGCCATACTTTCCTAATGGATACTGACGCCTGTGGTGATGGAAGCAGTCTCTACGACCCAGGCTGTCCCGGCCGTTTGGCCCTCGACCGGATCGGCGACCGGTGGACCGTTCTCATTGTCGGCGTTCTCGAGGGTGGCACGCATCGGTTTACCGAGCTGCGCCGCGCTGTTGGTGGCATTACACCCAAGGTGTTGACACAAACATTGCGGTCGATGGAAAACGATGGGTTGATCGAGCGCAAGGTCTACGCAGAAGTACCGCCTCGCGTTGAGTACAGCTTGACGGAGCTTGGACGCAGCCTCATTACTCCCATCGAATCCATACGCAATTGGGCGATCGAAAACATGGATCACTTCATCGCGAAAAAGCGTGAAGGGTCACCCGGGTAGCTTGAATTAATTGAAGCTTGGGCGTCGCCTGGCGACCGTGAGTGTTCTCAAAGTCCCCGCTTCATGACGAGGATAGGTGACCGTCACCACATCGGCGAATACGGAGACATCGGACTGCAAGGCTGAGCGCTTTCGGATGATGCGATCACTGGTTCCCTGCATCAAGCCCTGTTCGGAAACCACAGCGCCCATGAAGACATTCACACGGAGGAAGTCACCGGCAGGGAGGTACCTTCACGAACACAAAAGTCCGCTGCGCCGAGAGCGGCAATCGTTTCCGATGGCAGCCCGCCCGGGATGAACGGCGTATCGCGAAAGTTCTCCACGATCACGGGGGTCTTGGCAACGGCCGTTGCACGTTATACTCTAGGGGGGTATAGTGTGCGTGGGACGAAGGAGCGGCATGAACAGCTACACCGCAAACAAAGAGGACTACCTCAATCGATTACGTCGCATCGAGGGCCAGGTCCGCGGACTGCAGAACATGATCGAGGACGACAAGTACTGCATCGACGTGCTCACCCAGGTATCGGCTGCAACCAAGGCATTGCAGGCTGTCGCGCTGAGACTCCTCGAAGAGCACATGGCGGGTTGCATGGTCGAAGCAGCCAAGGCAGGCGGTCGAGAAGCAGATGCGAAGGTTCGGGAGGCAAGTGCCGCGATCGCGCGATTGGTGAAGTCATGAGCCCCACCACACGCGGGGGTCGACGATGAACGCGATCGGAGACAGCCTCTATGAGGCGTTCCTGATGTTCTGGGAGACCCTGTGGGCGTTGGTGCTCGGCTTTGCGCTCTCAGGCGCTGTGCAGGCTTTCGTATCGCGCGACAAAATGCGTCGGGCCTTGGGCGACCACAGAGCGGCGACTATCGCCAGGGCGGGACTGCTGGGCATGGTGTCATCGTCATGTTCGTATGCCGCCGCTGCGCTTGCCAAGTCGTTGTTCTCTCGTGGAGCGAACTTCACGTCTTCCATGGTGTTCATGTTTGCGTCCACGAACTTGGTGGTCGAGATAGGCATCGTGTTGTGGCTGCTACTCGGTTGGCAGTTCGCGCTGGCCGAGTTCGTCGGCGGCGCGCTAATGATTACGCTGCTCGCGATCGTGCTCCCCCGCGTCATCCCCGACGGCTGGATTACAGGTGCCCGCGCGCGGCTTGCCGGCGGGGAAGGGGAAGCGGATGGCCACGCGCACCATGGCGAGTCGAACGAGGGGCCGGCTCGTCATCGAATGCGCGGCGTAGCTGGATGGTCCGACGCTGCGGGTTACACGATCAGCGACCTCACAATGCTGCGAAAAGAACTGATCATCGGTTTCCTTGTTGCCGGGTTCGCGACGCAACTTGTACCCCACTCTGTATGGCAATCACTGTTCCTGACCGGTCACGGATTCCTTTCCACTTTGGAGAACGTCGTACTTGGTCCGCTGTTGGCGATTCTCGCGTTCGTCTGCTCGATCGGCAACGTTCCAATGGCAGCGGCGCTCTGGACCGGCGGAATCAGTTTCGGTGGAGTTATCTCTTTTGTCTTCGCAGACTTGATCACACTGCCGCTGCTGATGATCTACCGCAAGTACTACGGCACGCGTCTCACGCTCGCCCTGCTCGCCGTCTTCTGGGCGGTGATGAGCGCGGCGGGTCTCGCGACGGAGTACTTGTTCAGCACCGTGGACTTGGTGCCCGACAGGCACTCCCACGTTCTGACGATGTCAGGCGTGAGCTGGAACTACACCACAGTCCTCAACATCGTTGCCTTGCTTGCATTCGCCGGGCTGTATTGGCTCTACCGCAGTCGAGAGCGCTTCGGCGGTGGCGATCGCTACGCAAAGATCCTGTCTGCGGTATGCAAGTAGAGAAAGCTGCTGCACCAGCAACAGCTGTACGCGATGGACAAACGATTTACTTTTGCTCTGACCACTGTCAAGAACGCTTCGCTGAGAACTCATCGGACGACAGTGCTGACATTGAGACCGTCACCGACCCCGTCTGCGGAATGGTCACGGCGCCCACACACCGGCACCACTGATTTAGCTGATTTACACATTCAACACCACCAGGGAGATCCCTTGTCTCGATTCCGGCTCCATAGTCAACTGGCGATCGGCGTTGCTGCGATTGCCTTGAGCTGCACGCTTACATCATGCGGGGGCGACTCGCATGATGGTCACCCGTTCGACGCGTCCGCGGACCACATGGGCGTCGCAGCCGACAACGGCCTTACCTCAGCCAAGGACGGCTACAACTTCGTAACCGACACGACATCAATTAGCCCATCGCAGCGCGTCGATTTTGCATTCCACATCAACGCTCCGGATGGCAAGACCCAAACAAGCTTTGTCGACGATCAGGCAAAGCTCATGCACCTCTACGTCATTCGCTCAGACGCGACGGGTTACCAGCATCTGCATCCGACAATGGGCGCCGGTGACAAGGCCGGTATGTGGAGTGTGCCATTGCGCATCGACTCTTCGGGCTCCTACCGCGTATACGCCGGCTTTATCGCCAAAGACGCGTCGAACGTGAATCACGAACTTGTGCTCTCGCAGCCGCTCACGGTGCCGGGCAATGCAGCAAATACGCCAATCCCGCCCGCATCAGACACGTCCACGGTCGATGGTTACACCCTCAAGCTGTCGGGTGACCCAATGGCTGGAATGCACGGCTCAATGACCATCACCATCACCAAAGACGGCACGCCCGTCACGAATCTGGAGCGCTACCTCGACACGTTCGCACATCTAACAGCGTTCAAGACCGACGACTTGGCTTTTATTCACATGCACCCGAGCGACTCAGGCAATGCGGCGAACGGCGGGCCGACGTTGCAGTTCATGACCGAGTTTCCGATTAAAGCCGGCTACCGGGTGTTCGTGCAATTTCAGACGCTTGGTCAACTACACACCGCAGCATTTACGGTGGACGCGAAATGACGAAATTCGGTCGACGTGTCGGATCACGGCCGCAATCCGGCGAGCGTGACCGTAACGAGGCGGCGAACAGCCGCCTTGGACGGTAGACCGCTGGCTGCCGAAAGGGCGTGCAGGCAATAACTCGCAAGTTCATTGACTGCGACATCGTCGCGGATGTCACCGCTCGCGACGCCTTCTCTCAGAAGGTCAGCGATGATATCGGTGAGGTGTTGCTGCGCGCGCGCGACATGCTCGCCCCGGTGCAGTAGTGCCGCAAGCTCGTTGCCGTGATGCTCATGTTCGATTGCAGCGTAAGTGCCGAGAACAGCTTCGAGCCGCTCGTAGGCATCGCCACCTTGATCACGAACTTCGGCGAGCTGCACGAGGTGCCCGGCGACCTGACGTTCGTGCCAGGCGACCAATATCGACTCCACGTCTGGAAAGTACTTGTAGAGCGTCGCTCGACCGATGCCCGTCTCTTTGGCAATCTGCGACATTGTCACTGATGTGAGCCCGTGCTCTGCAACTAACGCCGCTGTGGTATCGAGCGTGGCGTCCCGCACGGCGGCGCGGTGGCTCTCGATCGTCTCGTTCCACAGTCTGGGCACACCCCTACTATACGTGACGACGATATAAAGACACTATGCCTTTGTGCCGACACTCTGTATAGTAAACTGATATCCTGAGCGAGGTCTT
>JBBSGY010000210.1:0-5327 GCA_038253645.1 Acidimicrobiales bacterium | reverse complement strand
GTTGCCCACGTGTGGTTTTCTTCCTGAATTCGCACACGCTCTTTTGCTTCAACGGCTTGGTGCAAACCGTCTGACCAACGACGACCTTCGAGAATTCGGCCGGTGAACTCGTCGACGATTTTCACTTCGTTGTCTGCAACGATGTATTCCTTGTCGCGGTGATAGAGCTCTTTTGCACGCAGCGCTTGTGTCAGCTGATGCACGTAACTGACTGCTGAAACGTCATACAGGTTTTCGACACCGAGGCCGCGCTCGACGCGCGAGATACCTTCTTCTGTCGGAGTAACCGTTCGCTTTTCTTCGTCCACCTCGTAGTCGGCATCCCGACGCAGCTGACGAACGATTCCCGCGAACTGGTTGTAGAGGCGCGCCGATTCGGCAGACGGGCCACTGATGATGAGCGGGGTACGTGCTTCGTCGATGAGGATGGAGTCGACTTCGTCAACGATCGCGAAGCTGTGCCCGCGCTGGAGCATCTCCTCGCGCGAACGCGCCATGTTGTCGCGCAAATAGTCGAAACCGAGTTCCGTGTTGGTGCCGTATGTGACGTCCGCGTTGTAAGCGTTCTTCTTTTGCACGTGATCCATGCCAGGCAAGGCAATGCCGACATCAAGACCTAGCCAGGTATGGATGCGACCCATCATTTCGGCGTCACGCTTTGCCAGGTAGTCGTTGACCGTGACAACGTGCACGCCCCGACCGGCGAGGCCGTTGAGATAGACCGGAAGCGTCGAAACCAGCGTCTTACCTTCACCGGTCTTCATCTCGGCGATCCAACCGAAGTGGAGGGCTGCGCCGCCCATGAGTTGCACGTCGTAATGGCGCTGGCCAATAACCCGTTGCGCAGCCTCCCGGATGACCGCAAACGCCTCGACCAAGACTTCGTTGAGAGCCTCCTCGGAGCGCTTCATGTCTCTTTCGATGCGGTCCTCGCGCTGGTGGCGAAGCTCGTCCTGCGCTTCGCGAAGCTCGCTCACGTCAGCGAAATCGCTTGGTTCAAGAGCCTCTGTCTCGCCGGACTCCTCGTCTTCGGCTTCCATGTCAGCAGTCGCGTTGCCGACACGTTCTCGCAGCTCAACGGTCTTATGCTGCAGTTCTGAGTCGGTTAGAGCCTGGATTTCGGGTTCGAGCGCATTGATGTCGGGCACGAGCGAGCCGAGAGCTCGTTGCTTCTTGCCTTCGCCCGCCCGAAGCAGCTTTTGAAAGAGGCGCATTCAGTCCTCCGGACAGGCAACGGAAACAATCATCGGCGGTCACTCTACCCACCGCACCGTGCTTCGCCTGGGGAAACCGGCATCGAACATCGATGATTTCGTGATTCGATGATTCACTTGCCAGATGACATTGCTGGCCCAGGCTGCGCCGCTCGACCACGCAACCATCGAGACGAACGACATTCTCTTCTACTTATTGGTCGTCGCTACATTTACCCTCGTCCCATTCACGATCGGCTCGGTCATTGCCTGGGTGGTCGGTGTCAAGACAGACAGGACACGACTCACCGCCTGGGGACGCCGCATCTCTCTATTCGGGCTGGTTGGCTTGGGGTTCATGGCTGTGGTTTTCATCGGGATATTCCTCGGTGTCTGAGACCAACCCGAGCGGCCCTGCGTGATGAAGCGAGCGGGGCGAGTGGGGACATCACGCATGAGCGCGGACCGGGGCCCGAGCGGCCCTGCGTGATGAAGCAAGCGGAGCGAGTGGGGACATCACGCATGAGCGGGACGTAAACTCGGGCTCAATGAAGACTACTGCACTTGTCACTGGAGCAACGTCGGGCATCGGTGCCGAATTCGCGAGCCGCTTGGCGCGCGAGGGCAACGACTTGATCCTTGTCGCGCGAGATACGGAACGTCTTCAAACGAAGGCAAAGGAGTTGCGCTCGGCACACAACATCGAAGTCGAGATAATCACCGCCGACCTCGCGACCGAAGACGGAATAAAGTCTGTCGAGAGCCGCCTCACAAACAGCGACCGACCGATTGAGATCGTGATCAACAATGCCGGTATCGGCATGAAGGGGTCATTCGTCGACAACACCACCGACACGCACGACCACATGCTCAGCGTGAATGTTCGCGCGGTTCTGCGACTCAGCCATGTGACAATCACTCAAATGGTCGAACGCGGACATGGCGACTTAATCAACGTCGCATCGGTTGCTGCATACACACCAAGTTTTCGTTCATCAGCAACGTATTCCGCCTCGAAGGCTTTTGTCATCACGCTCACCGAAGGCATCGCCGCCGCAACCAGACACACGGGCATTCGCGTCTCAGCGGTTTGCCCAGGTTTTGTGCGCAGCGAGTTTCACTCGCGCCAAGGGATCAGCATGACGAAACTGCCGAGGTTCATGTGGCTCGAACCAGAGTTCGTCGTCGACGTTGCGCTGCGCGAGATGCGCAAAGGCCGCGTCATAAGCGTGCCGGCACTTCCCTACAAAGTCATCGTTGCGCTCGGCGGTTTGATGGCGCCGAATCTCATTCGCAAGATCGCCACCATGGTTGGACACCGTTCCAAGTAAATGCCAATCCAGACCGAAAGCCAGATCGTCGAGAAAATTCAGCAGATTCTGGCTGAGCAACGCCTCGAAACAGACGACCTCGCGGCAATCGCAAGACTCATCCGTACCTCTCGCGCTCGTAAACAAGCGTTGCCGCATAGCTTGCACCTCAACGCCTCCGACAAACACGGCGCGTTGGTTCATTTGCGAATCTTGGTGTGGAAATCAGAAGAGTGGCGAGAATACCGCCGTGATTGCATAGACAATCACAGACGCATGTATGCATCGACACAACGCACTGAGCGCGCTTTTCGCGTGCCGCGCATGGTTCGCAGTGGCGAAATTCCGCTCCTCTGGGACCTCACCGAATTCGTAGACGCACGCAACCTTCCTTGGTCGTTTCACGGACCGCGTCGATTGCAAGAACACATTCGCCGGGTCGAGGCGTTCTTCAGGGTTTCCGATGACATGGCACGAATTCGCTTGCGATCGGTCAAACCGCGCGACTGGGACGAATTTCTCGGCGATGTTCACAAGTGGTCGGCTTGGGCAAACCGCGTCGGCATCTTGACGGCCGATGCAACGCAAACAATTCAACATGTGGCCGAAGAGTTCGAGATCGAAGATCTGCCGCGCAGCAAGATGGCATTGACGCACGGCGATTTCAGTCCATCGAACATTATGTTTCCAACGCGGGGCAAACCCTGGCTGATCGACTTCGATCATCTGCGCATGTCGATTCCCGCAGATAACATTGCGCGTTTGTTGACAGTCAGCTTCATCGAGGCCGGTTGGCGCGAACGCGTTTTCACGAAAGCAACGAACCATTTCAAAGACCGCGATCGGCGCGGTTTGGCAGTGGCTGCCGCATGGCACACGATGAACGGGTGGCAGCGCGAGTTCAAGGACTACCCACCGATTCGGCGTATTCACTCACTCGATCAGTTGAATGCCCTATTCCCCGGAACAAAGTTCCACATCAACCTGCAGCGCCACTTGTTGGAACGCGTGCTGGACGAGTTCGGCAATTAATTCTTCAGTCGCTCAATCAACTCTGCACCCAGCCGCTTCACCGCCAGCTTGCGCTGCCAGGGGTACCATAGCTCTTCGAGCGAATGTAGACCGTCGCTGCTCGATCGTGCAATTAACTCCGCCGCAGCGACGAGGGTGTCGCGATCTTTCGGTCGCCGGGTTTTTGGCAATCCAACGCTGAGCAGGCGAATATAAATGGCGTCGCCGCCCATCGAGCGATGACGCTTACCGTTCGGAACGGCAACGAATGCGCGCGTTGTTTCCCGGCCTTCGAGAGCTTGGGCAATCAACCGGTGAGACCCGTCGCGCATAGTGAGCCGATTGTTTGACTCGACCACCGTAATCATCGGATGCCGAACTCCACCTTTACGAGGCCTGAACTCGTCGAAATTCGATTCGACCTCCTCGCTTGTCAAGGGACACGGGTTGTCGCGCAGCCAATCCGCAAAACGCAGTGGATCCCAACCAATTGCTTTCGAACCGAGAACTTTGTCGACAGTGCGATCGATTCCGCTCATACGAATCGCGCCGATCGGCAGTTCGAGGTCGTGCCAGTCCACACCCTCGTCGGTTATTTCGAAAAAGACCGCATTCAATCGAAAGGATGCACCAATGCCTTCCAGCAGACGCCATAGCTCGCCGTCTTCAAGGCTGTCGACCATTTGGTCGATCGCCCGCCCGACAGACTGCGCCTTCGAGACAAACCATCTCGCGAATTCGCCCTTCAGGTATTCGCGCGCGACCTCACGGCGATCAACGTTTCTTGCGTAGACACGCGTCGCAACGCGCAATGCAATGCTCGACTTGGCTCCCACGGTGAAAACTGTAGTCAGAGAACGAGCGTCGACTACGAAGGCGAATCGACGACGGTGCGTTCACCATCTTTCACTGCCACGGCCTGATCATCGCGAATTGCAACCACATCGAAGTCGGCAGGAAAACTCTTCAGAAGCTCTGCAATTTTAACTTCGAAAGGCGGGTAGTCGATGTGCGGCATCACGTAGAAGTCCACAAGGCCGAGACCTCGCGTTGACTCGAGGTCGGGCGCAACACCGGGTTCGTCCAGTTCCGCGCCGATGTATCCGATGTCAGGACAGGCGACGACCGTGCCGGCGCTTCCACCCACGTAGACGACATCCGTCCGCGCAGCCAAAGCTTCGCGAAACCCGCTTCGATTTATCTGATCCAACAAGTAGTACGTATTACCTCCGCCTACATAAATAACGTCAGCCGCCGCGACTGCTTGATTTACGCGCTCATGCGATGCGGTAGCCAGATCAAGATCGTCGATGTGAAATCCCATCTCGGCGAGTTGCTCACGACCACTGTCCTGCGAATCATCCAGGTTCGACGCCGTCGGAATATGCAGCAGCTGTAGAGATGCCGGAAGATCATCGAGCAAGTCAGGTAGCGCCCCGAGCCCGACCGATACAAGTAAACACGTAGTCGTCACGCTCTACATTCTGTCAGGCTCCTAGACGCGCTCCACACGGTCGCGCTGTTGCAGAAGGCGGGCCTCGATGGCGTACATCGCGGCTTCCATGCGGTCATGCAGATGCAGTTTCTCCAGGATGTTGCGCACGTGATTCTTGACCGTGTTCTCGGAGATGTTGAGCGTTTCCGCGATCTGCCGGTTGGTGTGCCCCTGCGAGACATGCGAAAGCACTTCGCTTTCACGGTTGGTGAGCGGTGAGAAAGTGGTCTCCTGGCTCCGCTCCTCGCGACGAGTCATCGCATTGAATTCCAACATCAACTTCGTTGCCATCGAAGGTGACAAAAAACTCTCGCCCTG
>JBBSGY010000209.1:0-5349 GCA_038253645.1 Acidimicrobiales bacterium | reverse complement strand
CGATCACGTATAAGGTTTCCGTTCCGACAAATCAAAAGAGCGGCACGTACACGACCTCAATCGGGCTCTGCGCAACCGCCACTTTCTAAGCGGGTCTTTGTCGTCGAGGTTCACTCACTGTTCGCAGACACCGCACTAGTTCGCAACACTCGTTTTCGCAACACTCCTTGGCGCCGCTACTCTTGAAGCGATGCGCTTCGAGTTGATGAATTCGCGTTGCGTGAAGGTACTCACTACCGAGCGACAGTTTGAGGTGAGTGGTCAGCTTGGCCTGCTTCTGCGCCTCCTGTTGATCGCGGACGGCAAGACAATCACAAAGGACGAAGTTGCAGGGCTGCTGCGCGTCCGCATTGTAAGCGTTCCTACGTACATAAAAAATCTTCGTGAACGGCTTGGCGGAGCACACGCGATCGAAAGTGGCCCCGTCGGCTACCGTATCGATCAGCTGCCACATGGCTCTGACGTTCGAGACTTGGCAGAATCATTATCGCAATGTGAACGCCTTCTGCACGGTCACGACGTCTTCGATCTCCCGCTCGCCAACGCGCGCGAGATTCTGCCAATTGCTACCGAAGCTAAAGACTTGTGGTTCGAGAATCCGGCTCTTGGACTGGAAGATGTGTCCAAAGGGATTGTCGCGGCAGCGCTTTTCGCAGGAATGCAAGCGTCCTTGGTGAGAGCGCTGAACACTGCTCGAGTGTGTCTGGCTGATGGCGGCTATCTGGCTGACGCCATTCGTGACTTGGAGGCCTCTGTTTCCGGCACTTTGGAAGAGCTGCCTGATGAATCAGCGTGGGGCGTGCTTGCACTCGCGTACTACCGAGACCAACAGCCACTTCACGCCGACAGCGTCTTTCACCGTGCAGAAGCGTTCTACGACCAGATGGACTCCCGATTACCGCCGAAGCTTCTGGAATTGCAGCGGCGAATGAAGCTGCATGATGTGACCCTGAGCTCTGATGGCATCGCGCTTTCGCAAACGCTCCCCGTGGTGCCTCGCATGACGCCTGCCCTGGAGAGCTACTTACTACGCGTGATCTCGACAAACGATCGACTCTTGTTCGGTGATCCGACGATCAGTGATAGGTCGCGTGGCGGCATGATGACACTCCGGTCTGCATTCTTTTCGACGAAGGTGGTGGACGTGGTGAACGCCGAGCACGAAGGTCGTGTCACGGACATGCTGGAACGCCCTGCGTATCGAACAGCCATGCTCATTGGTGATCCTGGAAGCGGCAAATCCACGGTCATTCGGTACCTCGCCGCGCAAACTGCGCATTCGATATTTGACAAGCGCGCTAATGGCATTACGAACGACATGATCGTACCGATTAGCGTCCGATTAGCCGACATCTCAGTTGTTGGCAACGACAAGGTGACCATGTGGCAAGGGGTTCGCGAGCTTGGATCCGAACGCGATGCATTGGAGCCGGAGCTACAAGCGTGGATGACCAGAGGCCAGGCGGCGATCTACTTCGATGGGCTCGATGAGGTACACGATGACGATGTCCGATTGGTTCTTGACCTGATCGAAGCAACCCGCATCGCGTATCCGCATTGTCGAATTGTGGTGACATGCCGTACCGACGAGTACGAGTCTGCGGCGCCTTCACGACGACTTCCCATCCGGACTCTGCGATTCGTTCCACTCGACGTCGACGAGATTGTGATGTTCTTGGACCGTTGGTGTGATGCCCTCGCCGGTTCGCAGTTTCTCACGGTGCCGATGAACCGCCGCGAGGGGTTAGCGGACTTGTTTCGGACGCGCGTGGAGATGTCTCGAATCGGTGAAGTGCCATTCCTGCTCGTACTCATCCTGATGACCGACGTACAAGAAGAGGCGTGTTTCATATCTCTTCCCAAACTCTACGAACGCGTAGTGATGCAGCTTTTGAGTGAGATTCCTGCATGGAGAACGGATAGTTCGTCCGAAGAGCGACAGTTCAGCGGGATATTTGAAACAGCCGCCGAGGTTGCCTTCGAGCTGCACCAGCGCGACGAGCGTAATGACGGAAGTGATAAAGGTGGACTCTTGCTCTCTGAGCTGGAGTCGATTGTCGCTCGTGATTCTCTTGACAGCGCGTTGATACTGACGCCGGAGAAGTATGCAGTCGCCCGGCGGGAAGTTCTAGCCGATCTGCTGTGCATGACAAAACGCAACGGTCTAATCCGCGAGCAAAGCGCTGGGCGTTACGCATGTTTTCACAAGTCTATCCAAGAACTACTTGCAGCCATACATTTGACGACAAAGATGTCTCGAAAGGAGATCTTGGCGAGAGCAGTACGGAGCCACTGGCGTTCGCCGTTGCTGCTTGTGGCGCAACTTCGGGCGCGTGACGACAACGACATCACGCCATTTATTGTGATTGCATCCGTTCTGGCAGATCCGACACGGAAGGAGCCACCTTTTGATCCCGTTGACATCGTTATGGCAGCGGAGTTGCTTGTAGCTCTCGGTTCAGCTGATGCAGGGCGTACGCCGGCGGAGCTGTCGTCTCGGATCGCATTCCAGTTGCTGGATCTGGCCGAGGATGACACTCTTGACCAATCAGTGCGCGTACATAGTCTTGAGGTGCTCGCACGACTTGGCGATCCCCGTTATGTCGATCCGAATGGAAATGTGAAAACCGACGAAGGGCGGCTCGTAGAGCTTTCACAACTCGAGATGACAGTGGGGTCGGATGTACCGCGGAGACCGTTTGGTGCCAAGAATGATCCAGCTGTATCGCCGAGGTCCCTTACGGTGCCGGCGTTTTCCGCAGGAAGATTTCCTGTCACGAATCTCGAATACGCGCGCTTTGTCGATGCCGGTGGCTATGAAGACCCTTCGTTCTGGTCCAGCAAGGATGCCCAGCGTTGGTTCACGGCTGACGGTGCGTTCATTGTAGCGTTGATTGAGCAGGCAATGTCGCGGCCGGACTACGACCTCGACCCGGAGCTTCGGGAGTTGTTCCGGGAAGACCGGCGTCGCGCGTTAGTTCATCTGGACCACGTTGTTTCACGGCGTCACGAGCCGGTGTGGTGGCGCAATGAGCGCTTCAATAGCCCTACGCAGCCGGTTGTGGGCTTAAACATGTGGGAAGCAAACGCGTACTGTGCGTGGCTTACGCAACAAGGGATGTCAACAGGCTGGCTTGTCGACGGGTGTCGCGTGCGATTGCCAGGCGAGTGGGAATGGGAGCGCATCGGGACTGACGCGCGCGGGGAACTGAGCGTTGGGTTTCAGCTCTGGACCGACGACCACCGATCCCGTGCGCATACAAAATTCGATGGCTTGGGTCTCGATAGGCCGCTCCCTGTTGGTGCTTTTCCAATGGGTCAGGCCCCGTCCGGCGCAGAGGACTTGGTCGGAAACGTATGGGAGTGGACCCGTTCAAGGGTGGTGCCCTATGCCGAACTCGAAGAAGGCGACGACACGGGCGGTGACTTTACGGAGCGAATCGTCCGTGGCGCGTCGTGGTTTTCAATGCATGAACAACTGACGAGCCCGAAGTACCGGGGCTACGCATTGCCTTACCTGGCGTACTTCGACATCGGTTTCCGAATCGTGATCGTGGAAGAGGACGAACCCGGCCCCAGCCTGCCCAGCTGAGCGACGATCGCTCATTGGCGATTTCGATTCCACAAATTAGAGAGAAGCCAACTTTGCTTTAAGCATCGTGGCTTTGCCGCGGGCACGTTCTAGCGATCCTCAAGCGACCCTTTCGAGATTTGCCCACGCGGCGTTCGAGCCTGACGGGCCATGAATATTGCAGACGATCCGCTATCTGTGCGACGCCAAAAAGGGTTCGCAAATCCACCCGAAGTGCGAGTCAACGACGAGTACTCCGAACTTGAGTGTGTAGTGATGACGCGGCCGACAGCGTTCAGGGTCGACAAGCCGCTCATCAACACAACACAGCAAAGATGGGTTGAAGACCCGCCACTTCCCGAAGCGGTGCTCAAAGAGCAAGCCAACTTCGAGAAAGTCTTGGTGGAGTACGGCGTCGACATCATTTGGGTTCCCAACAGGTCTGACTTACCTGAACAGATCGACACACGCGACGCGGGGGTCGTCATCGACAACAACTACATGGTCAGCAGGATGCGTCATCCGATACGCCAAGCAGAGCCTGAGCTGATTGTGGAGACCCTCGGATTTCCCGAAACGTCCCTGGTGAGAATCAACTCGGGCTACGTCGAGGGCGGAGACGTTTTGATAGATGGAAATACAGTGCTGGTCGGCATTGGAGAGCGAACGAACAAGGCAGGAGCCGATGAACTTGCCTGTTCATTGCCGTACATGCACTTCGAGTTCGTCGAGCTGGCGAATGGCACGTTGCACCTGGACACAGCGCTTACACTTCTTCCGAAACGGCTCGCTTTGTTTCACTCACTTGCGGTGAAAAAGCGCCCCGAGATATTGAGCGGCTTTGACGTAATTGACATCACCGAAGAGGAGTTCAGTCGTGTCGGAGTAAACGTCTTTTGCGTAAATCCAGAGGCCATTGTTGTCGACGGGCAAAACCCACGCATCGCCGACGAGCTTTCGAAACGTGGGCTGAAAGTTCACATGGTCGACTTCACCAACATCACCCGGAACGGCGGCAGTTTTCGATGTCAAACCCTGCCGCTGAGAAGACGCAGATCAGTTGGGTCATCGGCGTCTGCCGAATCCGAAATCAACGTGAGCACACCGAGGTTTCATCCTCAGGCTCAGTCACGAACAGCTTTCCTTGCAAGAGCACTCACAGCCCGAAGTCCGGACGACAGCGCGAGCACTGATCGGAAGCGATCCGACACGATCAGTTACCTACTGGACAGGGTTCGTGTTCACGCGCACAAGTTGCGTGAGAGCTTCGAAGTGCAGGACTCCTGGGACGGTGCCGTGGTTAAGTTCATTGATGAGGATCACGAAGACCTGTCGGAATTGGGCGTCGATACGGAACTTGTCTGGTTGGACACCGTACTCAACGCCCTGGTAGACAGCAGCGCAACGGTACAGCTCGATGCCATTAGTCCTTACGTAATCAACTGCATCGACGTAAACGATGTCGTAGTTGCGTGGCAAAAACTTCCCGCCGCCGAGAAGGCGGGCATCTACATTGCCGCGATGTTTCGTGATGTGTTTCGGCATTGCCGCAACATGCGTCTAGCTGTACTGCTGGATGACACGAACCTTTCAGGAGTCGATCTCTCTGACGCTCAGCGAGATAAATATGTGGTTCAAATGGCTCGCTTGCTTTTTCAGTGCCGGGTCTTGTTTCCAGAAGACGTTCCGGGACGAGACTATCTGACCCTGATATTTCAGCCGACCCTGATTTGACGCTGTTGACAGTGTGATCTGCGCCGGTTACTCGTGTTGTCGAT
>JBBSGY010000208.1:0-5406 GCA_038253645.1 Acidimicrobiales bacterium | reverse complement strand
TCTGGGGGCGGCACTTCACTATCGTGTGCCGCAACGCTGACATTCGCAAGTCAGAAACGTGAGCCACGCGAGCGTTATTTACATCCTTCAAGGTGCCCGAAGGGCATGTGCGTCTGAGGGGACAATGGTCGGGCGAATTGTAGGTTGACCAAGCTGCCAATTAGAGTTCCGAGACCGAGAATTCGTCGAGGAGAGTTGTCGTAGTGATGGTTGATTTTGCGCGCGTGGTCCAACGTCCCGTCGTACTTAGGCGCACTGGCCGCATTGCTTGTCACGACCGGTTGTGCCGGAACCGCGGGCCGTCCCCGCTTTCGCAAAGCCGGACAACTGTTAACCGCTTGGTTCCAAATGGCAAACTGCCGCATAGGGCGACGAGATTGACTCCGGTCGGACCGACGGTCGGAGACGAAGGCGCAACTCGGAAGCGATTTACCGTGCCAGGCTCCTCCGACATCCTCGACGTCGGTAACCCTCGGCACGGAAGTTCGGTTTATGTGACGTTCGTTGCCGATCATGCGGCGGGAGCCGATCTGCGAGCAGATGGTAAACAAGTTGTCGCGGAAGTCAGTGGCGAAAACCAGGCACGCGGTGACGTTTCGCTCACGGCCGACTGTGAGGCTAATCAGGAACCGCCACTTGCGAGGGTGGCAATTGGCGCAGGTAACGCGAAAAACCCCGCACCGAATATCGGTGCGGGGTTTGTTGGCGAGCAGCTAGTACTGGAACTTCGCGACCAGCGAGCGCAGGTGCGCTGCCATCTCCGGCTGTCTTACGAATCGTTGTGGTGATTTCCCGAAGCAGCGAACAGTCCGTCATCACGTGAGCGATCAGCCGCTTCTTGATACGTCCGGCGCGGCTGAGGCACATGGTTGCTCTTGACGGCTGGGCCGTGATGGCTCGGTCCGGCATTTCGCCCCGTCGACGGCTTTTCACCGTCGACGACGCTCTCGACCAGCTCGGCTGCATGGGCGACATCGGCCGCCACACGTTGTGCTGAAGCGGCACCTGCCGATGTGTCGTACGCGGCGGTCGACACCGATGACATGTTGCGGGCGATCTCGCCGACACCTATCGCTGCTTCACTGACGTTTCTAGCGATCTCGGAAGTCGTGGCGGTTTGCTCCTCTACGGCTGCAGCGATCGTTGCCTGCATGTCGTTGATAAGGGCGATCACGGTGCCGATTTGGTCGATCGCGGTGACCGTCTCGACGGTCTCCGTTTGAATAGCCATGACGCTACGGCTGATCTGCTCAGTTGCCGACGAAGTCTCTTTCGCCAATTCCTTCACTTCGTTGGCGACAACGGCGAAGCCCTTTCCGGCGTCACCGGCACGGGCGGCCTCGATCGTGGCATTGAGCGCAAGAAGGTTGGTCTGTTCCGCAATCGACGTGATTACCTGGATGACCTTGCCGATCTCCTCGCTGGCAGCCCCAAGCAGGTCCACGCGTGCACTCGTCGCGTCAACGGTCCCCACGGCACTGGCTGCTACACGGCTTGCCTCTCCGGCGTTTGTTGCGATTTCATTCACTGTCGCCTGCATTTCTTCGATGGCCGCAGCGACCGCCGACATGTTGACGCTCATCTCCTCTGCGGTTACGGAGACCACTTGCGATTGCGTCGCCGTCTCTTCCGAGCTGGCGCCGAGCTGGGCTGAGACGGCGCTCAACTCGTCCGACGCTCCCGACATCTCGACGGACGCCTCCCTCAGGGAGCGCGTTAGCTGGCGAGTGATGAAGATCGCGAGCACTGCACCGAGTACCACAGCGAAGCTACTCAGTAGAACGATCAGCATTCGGGATAATGCCGCCGCAGCCTTCGCGCTCTTGTCCTGTGTCGCGACCACGGCTTGAACGCCGCTCACCAGGGTGTCCATGTTGGACGCCGTCTTTCCGAACAGCTCGATTTCCAGTCCGAGCACGAGGTCGTTCGCTGCTTGGGTTTGTGCACTGGTGCCGGCGCGATAGTCCGCTATGACCTTGACGTCTGTAGCCATGAATTCGTCGAACGCGTTCTGGGCGCTTTGCAACGTCTGAGCCTGAGAGGAAGTGAGCTTGAAAGCTTGTATAGCTTGGAGGTCTTGACGGAACGCGGCTGCTGAAGCGAGGAACGCCTTGCGGGAGTCACCCTGGTCAGAGGTGGCATTCGGGGCGCCACGCAGCACGTCGAAAGCGTAGGCGGTTTGCCAACCGTTGAAGTCCGCCGTACGGAACTTCGCGGTGAGCGTCGCCGCTTGCAACGCGGACGCTTTCGATAGCGTTTGCTGATGTGTGGCAGCCGAGTTGTTAGCAACGAGCGCTGTCGTTGCTACCGCAACCAGCAATACGCTGACCGTTCCGAATGTTGTGACGAGTCGGGCACGGACGCTCAACTGGGAAAGTTTCATGCCCAGTTTATCGGCTGCTCAGCTATAGAACGGAGGGCCCGTACCTAAATTGACCGAGTTTTTATCGTCGCCGTGATGCCACGGCGGCGTCAAGAAGCTCGGGCGCCAGGTTTTCCTTGTCCCGAATCCCGTCACTCACACTTGGGGAGCGCCGAGGGTAGATCGCCTGTCGGGTACGTCGAGATGAGCACGACTTGGGTATCGGGACGCGACGAGACAAATGCGTTTCGTGCCCGAAAATTCAAGCCTTGATGCGGTAGTCATCTGATGGCACATAGCCGTCCGGGCGCGAGCGGCCCGACACATCGTTGAAGTCGCTACGTGGCTGCGAGCGGCGGGTCGGGGAGCCCGTCGACGAATCCTCGTGGTCATCATGTTCAACCTGGCCACGAACCATTTCGTCGAGTGCGCCGGCGACACCGGACATCGTGGACGCGACGGTCTGTGTGGTCTCCGCTATCTCTGCTGTTGCCGAAGCGTGACTCGAAACGCTTGAAATGCTGCGGGCGATCTCCCCGGATGTCGTGGCTGCTTCGGTCACGTTGCGGGCGATCTCGGAAGTCGTGGCAGTTTGCTCCTCCACGGCTGCAGCGATCGTTGCCTGCATGTCGTTGATACGGGCGATAACGGTAGCGATCGAGGCGATTGCCTCGGTGGTGTCAGTGGTCTCGTTCTGAATGGCATCGATTCTGGCGCTGATCTGCTCTGTTGCCACAGCGGTTGCTTTGGCCAGTTCCTTGACCTCGTTGGCGACAACAGCGAAACCCTTGCCGGCATCGCCGGCACGAGCGGCTTCGATGGTGGCGTTGAGAGCCAACAGGTTTGTTTGCGCGGCGATGGACGTGATCACGTCGATGACCTTGCCGATCTCTTCGGATGCTGCTCCAAGCGCTTGCACACGGGAATTGGTTGTCTCCACGGTTCCGACGGCCTCGGCTCCGGCCTTGCTGGCCTCACCGGCGGATTGTGCGATCGCACTCACCGACGCCTGCATCTCTTCGACTGCAGAGGCTACGGAAGACATGTTGACGCTCAGCTCTTCGGACGCTGCTGCCACCGTCTGGCTCTGGTTGGCGGTCTCTTCGGCGCTTGTGCCCATCTCATTCGCGGCACGGCCGAGATCCTGAGCGGCTGTCGAGGTGGTCCCACTGGTTCGCCGCAGGACGCCCGTTATGCTCCTGGAGAGCATCCAGCCGGACAGTTGAATCATGCCGGCGCCGATGACTGCGGACAGAATGATGAGCAGCTTGCCTCGCTCCGTCGCGGTCTTGAGCAAGGATTCACTGTGGTCAAAGTTTCCGTTCACGAGCTTCGAGAGCTTCGCAAAACGATCTTGCAGGCTCTGACCGACATCCGCATTGCTGACTGTGACCGCCGTGATGCCTCCCCGGACGTCGCCCTTCGCCATATCGGCCTTCATCTCATCACTGAAGTGCTGATAGACGGGCAAGTCTGTCACTAATCCATTGAGAAGCTGACGTTCTTGGTCGGTGTTAGCTCCGTCAACGGCCTTCTTGAGATCTTCGGTCGCTCGTGCATACCCGGTCGAAACCGCATCCCACTGAGTCTGCTCCAGATGGTCCCGCGATGGGTCGCGTAGGGCCTGAAGAGCGTACGTCCTCGTAGCGTCGTCGTCCCTCAGCCACTGCGCCTGAGCATCGTCAATGATTGCCTTGTGCTCTCGTGCCACCTTCAGGTTCTTTGCGGTGGTCGAAGCCGAAGAGAATTCTGCCACAGCAAAGACGGCCATGGTGAGGAACACCGCCATGGCAAGGCTGCACAGAATGACAAGCTTCTTGCCGACGGACATGCGGGACAAAGTTCGACGATTCACAGCACTTGATCGGCTAATCAATGCCGGTCATAAGCGTGTGACGCGCCATCTCTCGTCTTCGGCTACGAGCTTTGTGCGCAAGACCTACGAAAACGGGGTTTTTGCGCAAACAGTTTTATGGAGCAGCGAAAAATTCACTCTGGGTAGGTCCACAGACACACTCTCTGTGAAGAATGGTCGCCGTGCTTTAGCAGCGGAACGGCGTGCCGATATGGCCGCTGTGGATGAACTGGAAGAAGTATTAGGTGAGTTTCTCGTCGAGTCTTACGAGAACCTCAATCGGCTCGAGCAAGACCTTGTAGCCCTCGAGGACGACCCGGCAAATCATCAGCTTTTGAGCGGCATATTCCGCACGATTCACACCATTAAAGGCACGTGTGGCTTTCTTGGCTTTTCAAAGCTCGAGGCGCTTACGCACGCTGGTGAGAACTTGCTGTCGAAGTTGCGTGACGGCGAGATGGCTCTCAACCCTGCGATCACAAGCGCGCTGCTTGCGACCGTCGACGCCGTGCGCGAGATGCTCGCTGCAATCGAGGCGACCCAGACAGAAGGCGACGGCGATTACACCGCGATTACTGCATCACTGCACTACCTTCTGGAGAGCGGCGGCGTTGCCGGCGCGCCGGAAACTGTGAGCGGAGGCGCTGACGCTGACCCTGACGCTGCGATATCGCCCGTTGTCGAAGAGGCCGCTCCGAAGAAGAGCAAGAAGCCCACGAAGAAGAAAGCTGCCGTAGCCGAAGAGGCCACAGTCGCCGAAACAGGCCCAGAAGCCCCTGTCCTGGAAGAAGCCGCTTCGACATCGGCATCCACGCCCGTCCCAGCCGCAGATGCACACAGTGCAGCCGACAACAGCATTCGCGTCGAAGTCTCCCTTCTCGACACGCTCATGAACCTCGTCGGTGAACTCGTGCTTGCGCGTAACCAGATAGTTCAGGTGACCAGTACGTACGGCGAGCAAGATCTGGTCGCAGCATCGCAGCGTCTCAACCTCATTACGACGGAACTGCAAGAAGGCGTCATGAAAACGCGTATGCAGCCAATCGGCAACGTTCTCTCCAAGTTTCCGCGCGTTGTCCGCGACATTGCGATCTCACTTGGCAAGCAAGTTCGTATCGAACTCGTTGGTAAAGAAACAGAACTCGACAAGACGATCAACGAAGCAATCAAAGACCCGTTGACGCACCTT
>JBBSGY010000207.1:0-5409 GCA_038253645.1 Acidimicrobiales bacterium | reverse complement strand
GTCCGTGTCATGACGGATTCGACCCACGAACAGGCATCCAGTAAAGTGATTCACCGGCAGCACACCGCTGCCGGTGAATCAAAACAACCGGGTCTCCAACAAAGGCCACGCGGCTCAGATCCGACTACTCAGTCATCTCTACGGTGAGGCAACCGTTCTCGTAATTGCGCCTTGGTTGAGTCCTCGAACTCGGGATGTTCTTCGAGACCGGCGAGTCGGTTTTCTTGATTTGACCGGCTATGTCGACTTTCGTTTGCCGACAGGCGTACTGATCCGTCTAACAAAACCGGGGACGGTTGTCTTCTCGTTTTCCCACGCCAGGAGGGGCCGCCTGAACCGGCCTTTGGGTTGGTGTTCGGCCACCAGCGATCCGGGTTTTCCTGACGAAAGTGCTCAACTACGTGAGGCAGTAGTAGTTGTTGTTGAAACGGTTCGTCGGTTCGTTTAGGTCGGCGGTAGTGACTTTGGCGGGATCTGGTTCGTCCTTTTCGTAATCAACAGCGATCCGTTGGGTATGAACCCCAAGATGGCCAAACAAGCAAACGAAGGCGAAGAAAATCCGAACCCTTCCGTAAGGGGTAAGCCCGGCCTTTCGAAGGCCGTAATCATCGAAGCTGCGATTTCCTACATCGACACCGAAGGTGTGCAGTCGCTGTCGATGCGCAAGCTTGGCAAGTCGCTCGGCGTCGAAGGCATGACCCTTTACCGCTACGTACACAACCGTGACTGTTTGTTGAATGAAGTGGTCAACCGCGTTGTCGATCAGCTCTACGCAGATCCCGAAGTATTGCTACAGCCGACCGATACATGGCAGGACTATTTGCGGCGGGTTGCGGCTGGGGTTCGCCGTATTGCACGAACTCACCCAAATCTGTTCCCTCTTATCGCCACTCGACCCCCGGCGGCGCCATGGGTGCGTCCGCCGCTGCGGAGCTTGCGTTGGGTCGAAGGGTTTCTCGTAGGCCTGCAACACAAAGGCTTTTCTGACTCCGGCGCGATCTACGCATACCGGGCATTTACCAGCTTTCTCCTGGGCCATCTCATACTGGAAGTAGTGAGCAAGGGTGTCGATCCGATTCCGGGGGCAGAACCATCTGAGCCACCGACTCCGCTCGACTTCGGTAGCTATCCGACGGTGTTGCGCCTTGCTCCATTGCTGGCGCAGGAAGACACGGACGAAGAGTTCAGCCAATCGCTGGCAAATCTGTTGCTTCGCATCGAAGATCATACAGAGATGGGGTAGATCACGATGTTCTTGCCGAACAATGTTTACACCGTAAACAAATGGGAACGTAGGGGTCTGGAGCGACGTCACCTTGGCGTGTTCACGCAAAGGAGTCTCCCCGTGGCCGAAAGCCAAGCGCAGTCCTCAGCAGTAGAGAAGCAAAAGTCCGGCACACTGACCTCTGAGGACGGACACACTTCGATTGCCGACGGGGTTGTTTCGAAGATTGCCGGAATCGCAACGCGTGAAGTAAGTGGAGTGCATGCCGTCGGGGGCGGCGCATCGCGTGCCGTTGGCGCATTGCGTGAGCGCATTCCCGGTTCACGCACTAACGCCAGCCAAGGCGTCGGTGTTGAAGTCGGCGAAACCGAAGCGGCGCTTGATATCGACATCATCGCTGAATACGGCGTTTCTATTGCCGACCTCGCCACTGGCATTCGTCGCAATGTCATTGGCTCGGTCGAGCGCATGACCGGCCTCAAGGTCAAAGAAGTTAATATTGATGTGCTCGACGTTCACCTCGATACTGATGACGACCCCAGCAAGGAAGACAAAGAGCCGCGCGTTCAATGAGCGCAGCGCACAAGACTTCTATCGGGGCTGTGAAATCGGCTCCGATAGATAAGTCGGAGCCTTTGGAACTTGTCGATCTGGTCGCCGCTGTCGTGATGACCGTACCTGGAGTTGCCGATCTAAGTAGCGGTCCGGTTGGTTCGGCAGCGACTTATCTGCCGGGGCGTCGCGTTGCAGGTGTTCATGTCGGCGATGACCACATTGAGATTCACATCTCGGTCGAATGGAACAACAACGTGGTCGATGTTGCCGACGCCGTTCGCGCCGCAACTAGGCCACTCGTGAACAGTCCCGTGGATGTCATTGTTGAAGAAGTCGTCGAGGCGAGTTAGCGCGACGATCGTGGGCAGCGAGGTGGACGAGGAAATCAAGCACATTCGTCGTCAAGAGCGACGACGTATTGCGAAAACTGTTCACCCCGATGTCGGTGGAAGCAACGAAGCGTTTATCACTGCAATGTCGGCGGTGGACGTGTCGGAGCATGCAGCGAATGTGATCGTGCTGCGGCCTCGAAAGAAAAGAAACAAAATCTTAAAGCTGCTTCGCCGTTCAGTACGGCGTCGTAGATATATCACTTTGCACTGACTTATCGGTTCGTCGAATACATCTGTTTAATCACTTGATTCGCCGGGAGCGGCGCAGACGGGAGACGTCAAATGTCAACATCTATGGCCGGCTTGTTCGTCGGGCTATTGATTGCAATTGCTACCGCGGCCGGAGGTTTCACCGGCTTCTTGTTGGCAATCATCTTGGCTGCGGTGGGTTATGTAGTGGGCCGTCAGCTCGAAGGTCGAATCGATGTCGGTGACCTGCTGAAGAGTCGGCGTAACTAATCGTGACGGCTATTCAATCAACAACTAGTGCAGAACTCGACCATGTTGATGATCGGGGAATTCTCACTATTGCCGCCAAGGTGATCGAGAGAATTACTGAAGCTGCGGCGCTCGAAGTCGACGGTGTCGTGGCGCACTCGGGGCGAATCGGCCAAGTGACCGGGCGCGCCTTACCCAAAGTCAGTGCCGAGATTGCCGGATCGCGCGCGGTTGTTGACATCGACATTGCCACTCGATGGCCCGTTCCGATCGATCGCGTCAGTGCTGAGGTTCGCAAACACGTTGTGACCAAGGTGTTCGAACTCGCAGGCGTGGACATTGATCGTGCCAGCGTCACAATCACGCATGTCTCTACCGAGAGTCCCAAAGCCAAGAAGCGTGTTCAATGACCGATACCGCAGTCACCAATGTATCGGCGCAAGAAAATGAGCCGAGGACGTTACCGTCGGCAAAAGCGCCGATCGGACCAGGGCCAATCACGATAGTGGGCGCCTCGCTGGGGGTCGTCACCTTGGGCCTTGGCGTCATTGCCATTCGAGATTCACTTATTGCGTTCAACGCGATTGACGGCATGTCGTGGCTGTCGGGTGTTGGTGATTGGATAGACGGTTTCAAGCCGGTGGCGTGGATGGTTCCGGGCGGCGTTGCAATCGCAATTGTCGGACTTTGGATGCTTGGCGCCTCTTTGCGTCCACGTCCGAAGAACTCGGTCGCTTTGAACACCAACACGGGTGTCAACATGGCACCGCGCAGTATTGCGCGAATTGCTGTCGTGGCTGCACGGGACGTGGATGGAGTACTCGGCGCATCGGCAAAGTCGACGACTCGACGACTTGTTTTGACGGTTAAAACGACCGTCAAAAGCAACGAACTATCCAGTCGGGTAAAAAACGCTGTGGAGACCTCTCTGAACGGCCTCAACCCCGCGCCGCGCGTCTCTGTGCGACTGAAACCACAAGGGACCGATTTATGAGCCGTCGCGTAATTGCCTTTGATCGTCTGATCATCTTCGTGATCGGGTTATGTCTCGTTGTAATCGGCGCCGGTTTGGTGGTGTGGTGGTCGGGAAATCTGGACTCAATTTCGTCACCGTTCCACGCGCATGCCGTGCACGCGCTCGATCAACGCTCATGGTGGAGCTGGGCAACCGGTGGCGCCGGCCTGGTCCTTGTATTCGGAGGGCTGCGCTGGATGATCGCTCACGTCAACAGTAATCGCGTCAAGAGTTTGTCTATCAACGGTTCATCTCCCAAAGGCCGACTGAAGGTCGATACAGATGCCGTACTTGATGCTGCGGCATCAGTGTTCAAGTCGAACATAGGAGTGCGTTCTGTGCGAGGGCGTACAGTTCGTGACCGCGGTCAATTGGTGGCGGTGCTCGACGCCACGATGGAGCCGACTGCCAACATTTCCGAGATTGGGAAAGCGGCCGACGCCGTTGCAGGCGATCTGCAGACAGCCTTAGGCCGTGACGACATTCACTGTCGTATCAATCTCAGTGTTGCCAGTCATGGCAAGTCGCTCTCGCGAGTTGATTAGCGAACACACGACGGTGACGAAACAGGTTTGGTTCTCCACGGTCGTAACGCGAGCCTAGGTACGGCACTATTGGGCGCGATGTACCAATGCGTCGATAGCGATCATGAATGGATGTTTACGTCGTAAACGATCGGGGCAGGGATGCGGCTCCGGGTTAAAAGCCCATTATTGAAAGGCGGCTATTTAGTGCTGCATCCCCTTACCCTCGGCGCTGTTCAATGGAGCCAAGGCATTACCGATGCTTGGTCTCAGGTCAGCCGTTTTGTTCCGAAGCTCTTTGCCTTCTTGGTAATTCTTCTTGTCGGCTACATGGTGGTGAAGCTCATAGCCAAAGCATTGGACTCGGTACTGACTCGTGTCGGATTCGATAAGGCAGTCGAGCGTGGTGGCGTCAAGAAAGCGCTTGCCAAGTCAAAGTACGACGCCAGTGACTTGGTGTCCAAGGTTGCGTTTTACGCGCTGTTCTTGTTGGTGCTCCAGGCAGCATTCGGCGTGTTCGGGACCAACCCGGTCAGCTTATTGATTGCCGGCGTCATCGCGTTCTTGCCCAAGGTCATCGTTGCCGTTGTAATTGTCGTAGTAGCGGCATCTGTTGCAGCAGCAGCGCGTGAACTTATCCAGGCAAGTCTTGGTGGACTTAGCTACGGATCAGGCCTGGCGAATGCAGCAGCAATGACGATCATCGCTGTCGGTGGGTTCGCAGCGTTGAACCAACTGCAGATCGCAACTCCGATCGTCAACGGTCTGTTTTACGCAATTCTTGCTTCTGTTGTTGGTGTGACTGTGATTGCGGTTGGCGGCGGTGGCATCAAGCCCATGCAAGCGCGCTGGGAAAGTTCGCTGAAGAAATACGACGAAGAGAAGCCCAGGATGGCCGAAGAAGCAAAAGGCGCCCGTGAGCGCATCGATCTTCGTGCTCAGGAACTTCGCCAGAAGGCGCAACAAGAACACTCTGATGGCCACGGTGCTCGAGGCCCACGCCCGGTGCAGCGGTAACGAGAATGTCTCAAACACAATCCATTGGCTCCCGCAGTTACGGCGGGAAGCGTAAGCATGGTCTGGCATGGCTCCCGTGGGCTGCTTTGTTGGCAATCCTTTTGCTGGCTGCGCTGATCTACTTCGTCGTTGCCCACGTAAATGATTCAACGACAACAGATGCGTCATCGCGGCAGGCGTCGAGTACGAATAGCGCGACGACGGCATCTGCTATCGGTGCCGGCAGTGGCGGGTTAGTGGGCG
>JBBSGY010000206.1:0-5409 GCA_038253645.1 Acidimicrobiales bacterium | reverse complement strand
TGGCCGTTTCTTTCGGGAAGTGGGTTAAAAGCCCACTGATGCTCCCTTGATCAGCCCATCAGCTGGTGGATTTCACGACTGCGTCATCCCGAAAATGGCGAAAGTCGAGCGTTGAGACTTATGACTGATATTCCAATGAACTTTCCATCCTCAGCGCCCGCTTATGCGAAACAACCCAGAAGCGCCGGCAAAACCGTGCTGGGCATCGTCCTTGTTCTTGTTGCGCTTCTAATTGTCGGTGCACTCGGTCTGTTTGGTTTGGTCAAGCTGCGTGACACGAACAAGGTGTATTACATACCGTCGGCGTCCATGACGCCGACTTTGAACGTGAATGACAAGGTTCGCACTCATAAGGTGACGCCCGGTTCCAAGATCGAACGTGGATGGATAGTCATTTACAACGCACCTCCTGGTAACAGATCCTCTGCCAAAGAAGTGGTGAAGCGCGTAGTCGGGCTTCCGGGCGACACCATCGAGAGCAGCGGAGGTAAAGTGTTGGTGAATGACAAGCCTCTTGACGAGCCTTATCTCGGGCCCGCGATCGTCACGGAGGAGTTACCCAAGACGGTCGTTCCTGCGGGCAGTTATTACATGCTCGGCGACAATCGTGCGAACTCGCTCGACAGTCGGTCTCACGGTGCAATTGCGCAGGGCGAAATAACGCACCACGCCGTGCAAATCGTTTCTCCCCACCTCGAGAACCTTCCTTGATCCTGAACGCCGCCTAATCTGCTAGGTCAAAGCGGTTGGACCCTAAGTGTCAGTTTACGGAGTAGTTCTTTTTCTACATGTTCTATTTGTGCTTGTCGCGTTCGGTGCGGCATCGATCGTGCACATAACACTGTTTGAGCTGCGCAGGGCAACCACGGTCGCGGAGGTTCGTCTTGCTGCACGCAGGCTTGCCAAACTCGAAATTGTTTTTCCGCTCAGCGCGCTTCTTTTGTTTTTGGCGGGTGGTTACCTGGTTCACGATCGCTGGACATGGGGTACCAGCTGGGTCAGTGCTGCGATTGCCGGGCTACTCGTTATGGAAGCTCTCGGCGGAACACTGCTTCGCAGTGCCACGGCGCGGCTTCACAGGGAGGCAAATGAGGCTGCGGACGGCTCGATACCCGATTCGCTCTCGGGCCTGATATTCAGCCGTGCAACCTGGGTTGGAAACCATGTCGCTACCGGGCTCGGCATTGGCATCGTCTTGCTGATGACCAGTAAGCCCGGAACCGCAGGCGCAATTGCCGTACTCGTCATAGCGACAGTTTTGGCTGCAGCTTCGGCACTCCCATTCTCGGGTGTGACGCAAACCGTCACCGCGTAAAGCTAAAGAGCGCGCAGTGCATCGATGCGTTCATCGAGCGGAGGGTGTGTGTCGTAAAGGTTGTTCAGTCGAGACAGCTTGCCCTCGTCCTTTGAACGGGCAAGAGGCGACTCGATCCACAAGTGCGCGGTAGCGCGGGATGCGGAATTCACAACCGTTTTATCGTCACGTAACTTCTCGAGTGCCGAGATTAGCCCCGGTGGGTAGCGGGTGAGATGAACGGCTTGAATGTCGGCGAGTGACTCGCGTCGGCGGCTGACGGCGGCCTGCATAAGTACGGCAATCAATGGCGAAAGCACAAGAAACACGATTGCAAGCACGGCGAGGATAACAGTTGCCGGACCTACGTTGTTGTCGTCCGACTTTCTGCCACCCCAAAATAGAGAGCGGAGGCCCCAGTCGGCGAGCAGCGCGATGACCCCGACCAGCGTGACGGCGATTGTGGAAACGAGAATGTCGTAGTCACGAATGTGGCTCATTTCGTGTGCCAGCACACCCTCGAGCTCGACACGATTCATTTTTTCGAGCAGGCCCGTTGTCACGGCAATTGCTGCGTGCTGCGGATTGCGTCCCGTTGCAAATGCATTCGGCGCGAGGTCATTGACGATATAGACGCGTGGTTTTGGAATTCCGCCGGCGATCGCGAGACCTTCGACAATGTTGTGCAACCGCGCGAACTCTTGCGGATCAGCCGCATAGGCACGACTCATTGCAAGCGCGATCGAGTCTGATTTCCAATAAGCCGTCAGCGCAGATCCGAGTGCAAATACAACCGCCAAGGCAATGCCGAACGGACCCCATTGCAAAACGTATGTGAATGCAGTGCCGACTGCGATCACCAAAATGATGAACGCGACGATCAAAATTACAGATTTGCGCTTATTGCTCGAGATCTCTTCGTACAAAGGTGCGGCTTAGAACTGAACCTTGACGGGACCGCGCGCTTCAGGGCCGCCTTCGATCTCGAAAAACTCACGTCGTGAAAAATTGAACGGACCGGCGAAAATGCTGCCCGGGAACTGCTGAATAGCCGTGTTGTACGTCATCACCGTCTCGTTGTAGAACTGTCGAGCGTAGGCAATACGTCCTTCGGTGCCGCTCAATTCTTCTTGCAGCTCGAGGAAGTTTTGGTTGGCTTTAAGATCCGGGTAGGCCTCGGAGACCGCAAACAAAGACTTCAACGCGCCCGAGATCATGTTCTCAGCTTTGCCCTGCTCGGCAGGCCCTTGAGCGTTCATGGCGTTCGAGCGCGCTTCGGTGACTTGCTGAAACACGCCTGACTCATGGGACGCGTAACCCTTCACCGTCTCGACGAGGTTCGGAATGAGGTCATAACGACGCTGCAACTGAACGTCTATCTGAGACCAACCGCTGTCGACGCGATTACGCAGTTTGACGAGGCGGTTGTAAAAAACGATCACCGCCAGTGCGATGAGCACTACAAGGATGATGATCAAAACGGTGGCACTCAATGAAGTCTCCTGGGAAATGAATACTCCATACTACGGGGTATTCCACCATTGTCCCCCCAGGCGGACTACGTCTGGCTCAGGGGACAATGGTCCGGCTTAGCCCCAGGCTGACTTGGCCAAACCGAGCGCATATTCGGCCCACCACATGCCCGCGTTGGGGCCGCCATTGCAGGAGCCGTCGGATTCACCGGGTCGTTTCACCCATAGATAGGCATCTGCTCGGGCGATGCCGGTATCAGCTGTCGGTTCGGCGCCGAGCGCTCGGCCGTTTGGATTGCACCATTCACCGTTGGAGCCATTGCCATTGCGGCTGGTGTCGACAACGAAGTGCGCGCCGCCAAGTTGGTTTGAGATGTCTGTGCCGTACGCAACGTTGTCGGAAGTTGCAACAAAGTTCGAAACGTTGAGACTGAAACCGCGTGTGTGGCTCACGTTCGCTGCGGACAAGCGCGACGCCATTGTTGATGCACTCTGCCAGCCAGGGTGGCCGGCGTCGAGATATACGGTTGTGTTGGGTTTTGTATCGAGCACGTCGACAGCGTCGCCCAGTAGTGCAATCCGGTCTTGTTTTCCGGTGGAGTCGAGGCAGTCGAGTTGTGACAGTGCATCGGGTTCGAGAATTACAACTGCCGGCTTGTCGGCGATCCCGGTTGCAACGCCGCGTATCCAGCTCTTGTACGCGTCAGCACCGTTCGCGCCACCTGCTGAATACGAGCCGCAATCGCGACCAGGAATGTTGTACGCGACGAGTATCGGAAGAGCGGTTGTTTGCGCGGCGGCGTTTACGATGTTGCCGACCGTCGCTTGAATGTCCCCGCTCCACCCGCCTATCCACGTCGCCGACGGGGACGCACCGAGTCGTCCCATGTATGCGGCATCTCCTGGGCGGGACGAAAGCCACGAGTTCGCTTGTGCAGATGCCGGATTTGCCGGGTTATTCCAAAGCTGACGCGCCACGAAAGGATTGCTCGAACCGTTCGACGGAGGGGAAGGGGAAGGGGAGGAAGGGGCTGTCGTTGTCGTTGTGCTTGTTGGGGGGATTGTTGTGGTGCTCGGAGTCGGTATCGGCTGCGTAACGGTCACAGGCGGTGACGGAACGGGAGAGGTCGTCGTCGTCGATGGCGGAGCTTCAAACGCAGGGATTGCGGGCGCGAGGTGCTGCACCACCGCGCCGTCGCTGCGCAGAAGTGAATAGCCGCCGCGCCCGTCTGTCGTCATGCCGAACACCGATGTGGAGCTTTCGGCAGTGCCGCGAAATACGGCGTCACCAAAGGCGAAGATTCCACCGTCGGACGCGACCAACCAATATCCGTTTCCGGACGGAGTGGCGGCCATACCGACGACCGGTTTATTGAGACGCAGTGATCCGGTCGAACCATAGAAACGAGCGTCACCAAAGGCGAAGATTCCACCGTCGGACGCAACGAGCCAATAACCCGCGCCGGTCGGCGACGAAGTCATACCGGTGATGGCGCGGTTCAGATTCGCAAGTCTGAGATCGCCGAGAAATACGGCCGAACCCGAGGGCGTCACCAATCCACGCGGACTGGTTACCCAGAAGCCGTCGTTCGAGGGTTTCGTTGCGATTCCCGTCGCATCAGTGGTTTCGGCATCCGCAGGTGAGGTCGACACCGTAATAAGGACAGAAACCAGAGAAATCACACAAAGGGCTGAAACGGCCACTCGGCTCCATACGCATGAACGTGCCACGGAGGACATTTCGGCAGTTCCTCACTCTAAGTGAGGTCACTTGCCACGTAGTGCTGTGGGCCTGTATGAAGATTATGTCCCTAATGTGTTACAGCCTGCAATGTTTGGGTATCACGATGAGACGCTACGAATTCTGCAACGGATAAAACCGATTTACAAAACTCCTGCTCAACACAGCTTGTGCGTAGTGGACGGGGTTGACTAAGGTCCCATTTCACTACTTTGCGAACGTGTTGCATCATTACGAGTTCCTGACCCTATTTTCTTGGCCGATCTATCACTACGGTTCCCAACGCAACATTGGCGCCCCGTGGTTATGAATTTCTACGTAGCACCCCTCTCGTCACACGGAGAGATTGATGTTTTTTGAATTGAAATCAACACGTCTTAAGCGCCTCCCAGCCGAGCTGTTCGTTTGGGCCGGCGCGCTGTGCGCGTCCGCTCTCTTGGCGGCCGGAATCTATGCAACTGCCGGACGGCCGTTCAAGACGACCATTGGAGACCCGCTGGCTCTTCCGAAAGAGCTAGCGGTCACATCGGGTAACGCAACGATTCCGCTTCCTCCCGAGGTCGCTGCTGCGCTGGCGACTGCGCCGCCGGCGGGCTCTTCCGCGCAGGCGAGCGCCCCACAGTCGGACAAGAGCGTTTTGGATAATACGACGCAGACACCCAAGACCAATTCGAAAGATTCTGTTGCGAAGTCGAACACGACGGATACTTCTGGAACGCTGGCAACACCTGCCCCTACTACGGCCTCCCCGGCTGTAACACCTGCCCCTACTACGGCCTCCCCGGCTGTAACACCGCCACCTACGACGACACAACCAACGACGGCAGCACCCCCCCCACCCCCGGCTCCCTCCCCACCCATGAGCGAGCTCGACAAGAAGACCGAACCAAACATCAAACTTC
>JBBSGY010000205.1:0-5425 GCA_038253645.1 Acidimicrobiales bacterium | reverse complement strand
TTCCAGTCTGTTCTTCACTGCACCGCCTTCCAATGGCCCCGGAACCTTCTAGTAGCGAAGCGTCATGGCTGATACCCCTACGCCGGTCTCGAGCCTGAATCTCGCGGAAGCCGCTCGGTGGTTGAACATCGATGACGATGCACTCAAAGCACTTGCTCGGGCGCGTTTTATCAAACAAGAAGATTCCGGCGATTTCGCGCTCACGGACTTAAAAGCGTTTTCTGCGCGCAACTCCGATAGTGCCACCGTTGGAGTGCCGCAGTCAGGTGACATTCAAGACATTATCGATGGGCTCGATACGGAAATCGAGGAGTTCGCGCTACGCGCGCAGGCAATCTTTTCGAAAGCCGTTGTAGAGACGCGTCAGTGGACTGAAGCTCAGCGCTCTGAATTCGTCCAGCAGGCGCGTGCACGATTCGGCGCGATCCTCGCAGTGATGTCACAGGGCACACAGGTTGACAGCGCGTTGCGTCGTGACTTACAGGACGTCGGTGCAAATGCAGCCGGTGCCGGCGCTTCATTGCCACACTTGGAATTGATACTTCGCATAAGCCGCGACTTGCTGCTGCAGCGATCGATGAAACTCGCAGAGCAAAGTAATGGACGATTGAACAGCGCAGTCGATGCGTTCATCGCACGCTTGTTGCCGGCGATCGACAACCTTCTTGATGCCATATCGTCGGGATTCTGGAGGGCATTGTTGGAGCGCTCCGAGAATCGGTTGGACCAACTATCGACACTGGTCGAGAAGCTGCCGTACCCAATCTACGAAGTCGACCTTGATGGCTTGATGCGGCACGTAAACGCCGCCTTCTGTCGTGTGTTCGGTCGAAACCAAGAAGAGGTGATCGGTGTGCCGCTGGCAGATGTAGTGAAACCGATCGAGGGTGATGTTGCGGCGCTACTTGCCGAGCCGCAGGGTGATGCCGGCCGCGTAACCCTGGTTGTCGAAAGCCCGATCGGTGGCAATGTGCGGCTCGAAGTCGACACTGTCATTCGACGCACCAGGGGAGCTGTAGACGGGTTCGCCGGTCTCATGCTCGTTCGCCGCGCCTAACCCCCGTTTTCGTGAGCCGTGGGTGCCAATATGGCACTTACGGCTCGTGAAAACGGGGGTTAGGCGCCGGCGGAATCTTATCGAGCGCCGCGGCGGCGGCTTCGAGCAAACGGCTCGTGCAACCTGCCATCTCGATGATTGGCGCAATATCACTTGTGATCAGCTCGCCAAGCGCGATAAACGCCTTCTTTACCTCGCTGCCTTGTGATCGCAGAACTGCCAGCTCGCCGTTGTCGTTATTGCGTGAAAACTCGGGATCAAGCGGAATTTCGGCGAGCAACGGCGCGCCGGTAGTCGAGGACAAACGTGAGCCGCCTCCTTCGCCGAACACAGCGAGACGTTCACCACCGGCTGTCGTGAAAGCACTCATGTTTTCGACGATTCCTGCTACGCGCAAGTGACCGCGTCGGGCCATGTCGACCGCGCGCGCGGCAACCTGCTGCGCACCGAGCGCGGGCGTTGTGACGACAATCAAACTCGCGCGCGGCATCATGCGCGCCAAACCCATTTGCACGTCGCCGGTTCCTGGTGGCATATCGACCAATAAGTAGTCCAGGTCGCCCCATTGCACGTCTTCGAGGAAGTGTTGGAGCGCACGATTCAGCATCAAGCCGCGGAACATCACCGCTTCGTCTTCGCCTGAACCTTGAATGAGCCCCATCGAGACGATTTCGAGCTGACCGGAGCCGATCGCCATGCGCAGTGGAACCATCTTCCCGCCGAATGCCGCGAGACGTTCTTCGGCACCGAACATACGGGGGAGCGAGAAGCCTGCGATGTCGGCATCCAGGACCCCGACAGTTAAACCGGTGGAAGCGATTGCGGCCGCCAGGTTTGCGGTAACCGAGCTCTTGCCGACTCCGCCCTTCCCAGAAGCAATCGCCAGCACTCTGGTTCGGGAAGGAACCTGGGTGACCGGAGCGCTCTCACGAGCTTTCCAGCGGGCCCGAGACATGACGGCCGTGCGCTCCTCCCGGGTCATCTCGCCCATCTCGACTCTGACCCGGTCGATGCCGGCGAGGGCCCCCACGCGGGCTGTCACATCCTCTGTGAGCTGGGTTCTGAGCGGGCATCCGGCAATTGTCAATGCCACAGTTACGGTGGCTATACCGCCATTGAGCTGGATATCCCGGACCATTCCCAAAGAAACGATGTCGTCACCCAATTCGGGATCAATTACGTCTCGCAAAGCGTTACGTATGACATCGAGCGTTGGCACAAGACCGATTGTACGGGTGGGAGAGTACAATCCTCCATTGAGACACGTTCCTGGAGGCTTAAACACGTGACCACTACTGAAACAGCCGATACCACTCGGGTAATCACCGTGACTGAAGCGGCCGCGGCGAAGATTGCCGAGCTGCTTTCGCAAGAGGCAGACGGCGAGCGTCTCGCGCTTCGAATCGGCGTCCGCCCAGGTGGATGTGCCGGTTTCAGCTACGAGATGTTCTTCGACTCCGATTTGACGGACGAAGACAAGGTCGAGAACATCAACGAGTCGGTCCGCGTGGCAGTCGATGCGGCCAGTGCTCAAATGCTTCAAGGTGCCACTCTCGAATACAGCGATGGTCTCAATGCCACCGGTTTCAACATCATCAACCCGAATGCTTCGAAGAGCTGTGGCTGCGGTAGCTCCTTCAGCTGACCCGTCAGCACTAATCTGGTGCTATGTCGAAGCCCGTTGGTCCTTATACGCCTGCTGTTCGCGCCGGCGAACTTGTCTTTGTCTCCGGCCAGATCGGCCTTCTTGAGGGCGTAGTCATCGAAGGCTTTGAGGCCCAGGTTCGACAGTCCATCTCCAATGTCGCCGCGATCCTTTCTGACCATGACCTCAAGCTCAGCGATGTCGCCAAGGCGACTGTCTATCTCACTGATATGAGCAACTACGCAGCGATGAACATGGCCTACCTCGAAGAATTTGGTGGTCACCTTCCTGCTCGCGCGGTAGTCGAAGTGAGTGCGCTACCGCTTGGCGCCTTGTTCGAGATCGAGACGGTTGCTCATGCCAAATAAATTCGAACCGGTTAACTCCGACAGGACCAAGCCATTTCTGGCACGTGCGGTCAGTGCATCGCCTCTCGGCGCGCTGGCGATTGTCGGCGGCGTCATTCTCGCGATCGTGTTTCTGATCCGTTTCCAGCAGATCATCGATGATGTGGACAACAACGATCTTGCATCAGCAATCAAGGCGCTTGAAATCACTGTATTCGCGGTCTGGATCGGAATCGCTCTGTGGGGTTGGTATCTCGTGCGCGACGGCCTTGAACGTGTCGAAATAAGGCACCGTGTAGAAGAACAGCAAGACCTACTTGCACGCATTAGCGAAGCTGTCGAAGAGCGCGATCTCGAGAAAGAAAAGAAGAAGGTTCTCACGCAAAAGTCGCGCTCATTCTGGGACTGGCGCCGAAACGAGTCCTGATCCGTCACGGTTACCAACGCACCTTGCCGAACATGTAGCCGACCGAACGCACGGTTTGAATCAGATGCGCGTGTTCTTCACCGACTTTTGCTCGCAAGCGACGCACGTGAACATCAACGGTTCGCGCACCGCCGTAGTATTCGTAGCCCCAAACACGTTGCAGCAATTGTTCGCGTGTAAATACCCGGCCCGGGTTGGTCACGAAGTAGCGCAATAGCTCGTACTCCATGTAAGTGAGGTCAAGAGGGCGGCCCGAAACAACACACTGATACGTCGCGACATCGAGGCGAATTTCGCCATATTCGACGAGGTCGGGATGCGAACCGCCCCGCGATCGCCAAAGCGCAATCGATAAGCGGATTTCGAGCTCTTCGGGGCGCAAAGGATGAAGAACAAAATCTTCGAACTCATCGGTCGTTTTGGCAAAATGTGTGAGCCAATCAGGGTGCAATACGACTATTACCGGCCTGACGACGGGCTCACGAGTGCGCAAGGCACGACATGCGTCGAGCACGTCTTCGGGACTATCGGGCATGACGAGGGCGCCCGACCAGCCGTTTTCAGGTTCGAGACGCGAGATGGAATTGACGGAAGAAACGGCTTTCCAAAGATTGCCGCTCCGGTCCAGCGATTCCGCGACGAAAGTCGGAACCGAATCTGCGTAAACAAGCAGTGCTGTCATAGCCGCGGAAGATATCTGTTGAGTTCGAACTGGGTCACTTCCTGCTCGTAGGCTCTCCATTCGTCGCGCTTGTTGCGAATGAACCAGCTGAAGACATGTTCACCGAGCACTTCGGCCATCAATTCGGATTGAGACATCACATCGACTGCTCGGGATAGCGATGTCGGCAGTGTCGAGATTCCTTCTGCCATCAATTCTTGCGGAGTAAATTCGTAGAGATTGGCCTCGACCTCGGCCGGCAACTCGTATCCTTCTTCGATACCTCGGAGTCCGGCGGTGAGGATTGCAGCGAACGCCAAGTAAGGATTCGTACTCGGATCAATCGAGCGGTATTCGACCCGCGTCGACTCCGGACGTTTTGCATGCGGAACGTTCAAGATCACAGAACTGTTGTTGCGTGCCCATGCGACGTATACCGGTGCTTCGAATCCGCGCACCAAGCGCTTGAACGAGTTGATCCACTGATTCATGACCGCTGCCATCTCTGTCGAGTGAGTCAACACGCCCGCCATGAAGCCACGCGCGATCTTCGACAAACCATGCGCGTCGTCCGGATCCCAAAAAACGTTGGTTTCGCCTTCAAAAAGGGAGAAATGTGTGTGCATTCCAGATCCCTGCACGCCCATAAGTGGCTTTGGCATAAATGTTGCGTGCACGCCGTTTGCGTTTGCAATCTCTTTCGTGACATAGCGAACAGTCATCACAGTGTCGGCCATTGTCAACGCATCGGTATAGCGCAAGTCAATCTCGTGTTGTGAAGGCGAGTCTTCGTGCTGGCTGTACTCCACTGGTATTCCCATGTCTTCGAGTGCGAGCACCGTCTTTTTGCGGACGTTCGAGCCCTTGTTGGAGACTTCCAAGTCGAAATACGAACTCTGGTCGAGTGGTTGCGGTGCATGCGACGGATCTGCATCGGCAAAGTAGAAGTACTCCATTTCGGGAGCTGCAAAGAACGAGAAGCCTTTGTCGCGCGCACGCGCGAGCGCGCGTCGCAACACATGACGCGGATCACCTTCGAAAGGAGTTCCGTCGATACGGGTTACGTCACAGAAGATGCGCGCAACGGTGTTGTTGATGTCTTGCCACGGAAGAATCTGAAACGTGTGTGGATCCGGGCGGGCGAGCATGTCGCTTTCTTGTTTGCGACTGAAGCCCTCGATGACCGAGCCGTCAAACATCATTCCCTCACTGAGCGCGTTATCGAGTTCTGCCGGCGTGATGTTGAACGACTTCGCCGTGCCTAGAACATCGGTGAACCAAAGCTGAA
>JBBSGY010000204.1:0-5426 GCA_038253645.1 Acidimicrobiales bacterium | reverse complement strand
GCAGCACGCCGTACTGCGTCGCGCCGGCATGCAGACGATCGTGCGCCAGCATTGCAATCGATTGATACAACGGACCGCCGAGAAACATCGCCGTTCCGATCAATACAACGATCAGACGTCGTGTGGGGTGTTGCCAGGTGCTCCGCCATTCGAAAGCGGCCGTTTTGGCAGGCGCCGGGATGCGGCCACGAATCGTGAGCATGACAACTGCAGCGATTAGGTAAGACGCTGCGTTGACACCAAAAGCCCAGACGGCACCGAAGTTGGCAAGCGCAATGCCTGCGATAAATGGCCCGACGGCCTTTGCGATCTGTGCCTGTGCGCTGTTGATGTTTATTGCCTTGGTCGCAAGCGAACGTCCGGCAAGGTCCGGCGCCAGCGTCTGAAAGCTCGGAATACTCAGACCTAGTAGTGCGCTTTGCAGACCAACCGAGATCAAAAGTGGCGTGACACTCAGGTGCCCCTTTGCCGCGATGGCAACAAGTGGCAGCGTTACCAAAGCAAGCAGTGCCTGCGTCACTGCAAGCACTCGACCCTTCCCCTTCGAATAGTGGTCGGCAAGGTAGCCGCCAGGCAATGTGCAGAGCATCGACGGGATGAATCCGACGAAACCCGCGACGCCCACCCACGTGGCGCTATGCGTCAATTGGTAGACGACGAATGGAACAGCACCGGCCTGCATCCAGCCACCCAGGTTGGTGACGAAGCTCGCCAGACAAAAGGCGCTGAAAGCGCGATTGTTCCAAACGGATGACGGCACTGCATCAGGGTAGGGCGCTCGAAGCGAACGGACAACGCTGGAAAGCTAGTTTGCCTGGAATGAGCGGTTTTGAGACAAGAGCAATTCACGTCGGCCAGACGCCCGACAAGGAAACGGGCGCAGTGATCCCTCCGCTTGTGCTCTCCACGACTTTTGCGCAGCCCGAGGTCGGTGAGCTTCCCGCCGGCTACGACTACGGCCGCGCCGGCACGCCGACACGCACCCAGCTCGAACAAGTCATCGCTTCTTTGGAAGGCGCAAAATACGGCTACGCATTCGCGTCGGGCCAGGCAGCAGAAGACGCTGTGCTCCGCCTTCTCGATCCTGATGCTCACATCCTCATTCCGCATGACGCCTATGGCGGCACATTTCGCCTCGTCGACAAGATCCATGCGCCGCATGGTCTTCGATACACGCCTGTCGAGCTCAGTGACATCGAAGCAGTCGATGGCGTTTGGCGTGACGACACCAAATTGGTGTGGGTCGAGACGCCCACCAATCCAACGCTGTCGATAGTCGACATCGCTGCCCTGGCTGAGCTGGCACACCAGCGCGGTGCGCTTCTCGTCGTCGACAACACGTTTGCCTCGCCTTACCTACAACGGCCGATGGAGTTCGGTGCGGACATCGTTGTTCACTCACTCACCAAATACATGGGCGGACATTCCGACACCACCGGCGGGTTCGTTGCACTCAACGACGATGCGCTCGCGCAACGGACCTACTTTCAACAGATGGCAGTCGGGGCCATACTTTCGCCGTTCGATTGCTATCTGGTTCAGCGCGGCATCAAAACACTTGCCGTACGCATGGAACGCCATTGCGACAACGCCGAGGCGATTGTTGAACTGTTGAGCACTCACCCTGCGGTCGGCACCGTTCTTTACCCCGGTCTTGAATCGCACCCCAACCACGACGTTGCAACGAAACAAATGGCCCGTTACGGCGGAATGGTCTCGTTCATGCTCAAGGCAGGCGAGCCTGCAGCGCTCAACGTTGTGCGCAATACAAAGGTGTTTACGCTTGCCGAATCACTCGGAGCAGTCGAATCGCTCATTGAGCATCCCAATCGAATGACGCATGCAAGTTCGGCAGCATCGCCGCTCGAAGTCAGTCCTGCACTCGTAAGGCTTTCGGTGGGCATCGAATCCATCGGTGACTTGCTCGCCGATATTTCTCAAGCATTGGACACAGCGTCCTGAAAAAGCGATTGACCCTTGCCGCCCTCGTATTCATCATGGGCGGTTCGGGTATTGCGCATTTCAACTCAACCGACGCCTACGCGCAGATCGTTCCGCCCCAGCTCGGAAATGCAAAAGGCTGGGTCTACGCAAGTGGAGTCGCCGAATTGCTGATTGCAGCAACTCTCATTCCGCGCCGAACCCGGCGCATCAGCGCATTTGCGTGCATCGCGCTATTAATCGGCGTTTTCCCCGCCAACGTCTATGCCGCTGTCAACGGCGGATACAAAATGCTCGGTCCGCCGTTCAATGAGCCGGCGGTCGCATGGGCTCGACTCCCACTTCAGGTCGTATTCATCTGGATGGCCAGGCTGCTCGCAAAACCGTGTCGACGGTTTCCAAGCAGATAAGTGCGCCTGCTGAACAGGCAATTCAGGTTTTTGAGAAATATTTTGATCAAATCTGACCCTTTTTCCTCATATCTGTTGACTTGATATGAAATTACCCGTAAAGGCAACGCCGATTCGTCCCGAAGCTCTTATTGACCGCCAAGGAATGGCGTTCACGAATAGCCGGGACTCAAAATGAGCACCGGCGACCCTATTTCAAGGAGGAAATCATGGGTCTCCGCATTAACACGAACGTTGAAGCATTCAACGCTTACCGCAACCTGAACAACACCGAGGGCATGCTCTCAAAGAGCCTCGAGAAGCTTTCTTCAGGCCTCCGCATCAACCGTGCCGCCGACGACGCCGCAGGTCTCTCGATCTCCGAGAACCTCAAGTCGCAGGTGAACGGATTCAAGGTTGCCAGCCGCAACGCGCAGGACGGCATCAGCCTCCTTCAGACTGCAGAAGGCGCCCTTGGCGAGACCACGAACCTGCTTCAGCGTGTCCGTGACCTTGCTGTTCAAGCATCCAACGCCGGTGGTAACGACCAAGCTGCTCGTGACGCAATAGGCGGCGAAGTAACTCAGGCCCTCGCCGAAGTCGACCGCATTGCCTCGGCAACCGTGTTCGGTTCGAAGAACCTGTTGGACGGTAGCCAGGCTGCCGGCTTCACCTTCCACGTCGGTTTCAACGGTGCCAGCTACAACCAGCTCAACGTCAGCATTTCCGGCCAGAGCTCGGCTGCCCTCGGTTTGGTTTCGGCCACAATCGTTGCAGCTATCACTGGTACCAATGCTGCTGCAGCGTTGGCTTCGATCGACACCGCAATCAGCTCAGTGACCACGACTCGCTCGAACCTCGGTTCCTACCAGAACCGTCTCGAGTCAACCGTGTCCAACTTGGGCGTTGCTGTCGAGAACCTGTCGGCTTCCGAGTCACGTATCCGTGACACGGACATGGCTCAAGAAATGACCAACTTCTCGAAGTTGCAAATTCTTCAGCAGGCCGGTACGGCAATGTTGGCGCAGTCGAACCAGCTGCCTAACGGAATCCTCAGCCTCCTCCGTTAATTCGGAGCGGTCTGGATACCGCACTACAGCAGTATCGAAAAAGGGCGGCTCTTCGGAGCCGCTCTTTTTCGCGTTCCGTAGCTATTTGCGCAGTCGCACTTGAATTCGCGCCGGCACATTCTTGGGTTTCATCCCAAAACCAGTTGTGTGATTTACCTCGAATTGTGCAAGCAGGTCTGATGCCCCTCGCTTGGAGGTGGTACGCCTGTCTTTCGCCTGTATGCTGGCCACCGCGATCTGCTGCGACACGATCGGATCAAGAAAGATCGGACCGACTATCTGCGTAAGCGCCTGCACACCTTTGTAAGCAAGCGCCGGACAACCCATCTTCGGGTGCCGAGTATCCCGCTCGGCAACGATTTCGCCGGTCATCGGATCGATCTGGGAACCCAGGTGATCTGCCAAGCCCATCAGCGCCCCGTTGCCCAAGTCGCCGAACATCATGAACCTCTCAGGGTCGAACCACATGTAGCTCCAGTGCCGCCGCCGAAAGTCGTCGATGGTCCCGAACAGATTCATGTAATCCCGGTGGGGAGAACTAGTCATCACAGTCTCGTCGTCTTCGACGAAACAGTTCGTGTCGCAGCCCGCCATGACACGAGTGAGTGCGCGAGAGTCGCCCAATTCGAGTCGCGCAATCCCAATTAAGAGCCGTCCGTCAACGAGATTTCGCGTGACGAGATCCTCCGTGATTTCCAGATAGTGTCCTCCGGCGACGGATGCGAACGCATCCGCAAGGCGACATGCGATTCCCACTCCTGAGATCGCGCCTGATGCAAGCTGCTCTGCGAGGGCGGCGGGTGCATCACCTGGCATCAGGTGCACTTTGGAATCACGGTCGACGATTGCTGCGGTTAGGAACCGGTAGGCGGCGCATTCGGCGACGAGCCGTTTCATCTTCTCCGAGCTTTCGCACAGCCAGATGAACTCGTCGATCGCATCCTGGTTGCAGCGAACAAACCATTTGCTGATGACTTGCAGCTGGGATTTCAGGTCACCGGCACCGGCGAGCTCGTCGGCAAGCTCGCGACGAGGCACTCGACTGAGTCCTTCGTAGACGAGCATGGCGTTGGAACCATTCGTGCACCTGCGGGTTAGCGCCGTTTGATACAGCTCGGCGAGAGGCGTGACGAGCGCGAACATCGCAACGTCGAGCTGCGCAACGAGATCTCGCGCGTCCATGTCCTTGAATGCCAGACTCTTTCCGGGTCGCCATCCCGGTACGTGATACGCCAGCATCGCCGGCATCCAGTCGAGCACCATCTGCTCGCGAGTTGTGGCGAACCGTTCGACAAGTCGATCGATCGCATCAAAGTCGCGGTGGCGCCACGCGCGTTTGAGCGCGTCGGCAAGTTCACCCGTTTCCGAGTCACCGGCACCTATACCAAGTTCGGCCGGTTGCAATGTCACAACGGTGGTCGATTTTTAATGCGGTTCACGCAACGCCTGCGCGGCGGCGACGTCCACTGATGTCGCTCGCTTGGACTTCGAGCCCGATCGTCGACATCGTCGCGTCGACCGAGTCGTGAAAGGCCGCACGGTCGGAGATGAACCAGTACTCAACCAGAGGCCAATCGCATGCCGCGGTCAAGGCATCGCGCAGCACAGGACTGCATGTTGCGAAAAGTGTGAACCGGTCGGCGTCAATTCGCCGGTCGAAGCTGTAACTCACCGTGGATGTCAGCAAGTAACGGTCGGAACCGTGTTTGCGAATCTCAAGACGGACTTTCGTTCGGGTGCTTACAGCGAGATCGGCAGTGGGAGCCACCACTGCATCATTCACCAGAGTGGTCGCCGGCTCAAATTCGACCGGCTATTCCCCAACAGTGATCAAAGCTACGGGACGCAACCAGCCCGATCAGGAGCGGCGCGGCGCATACACTTTTCTATCGACGGGCGATTGGGGTGAGCCACCGCCGGGAAGCTTCAAGACATCCGGCGGCTCAATGTGCAGAGCGGGAAGCAAATCCAACGCAGCGAGGCGATCCGAATGCGAATATCGAGTCGAGACAGCAATAGGCACCAT
>JBBSGY010000203.1:0-5464 GCA_038253645.1 Acidimicrobiales bacterium | reverse complement strand
TGTTTCTTCGGGTGCATGAATCCTGATCTCTTGGAAGTGCCCTGGCAGCCTACGTCAACGCAAGCGTTAGTGCTCTGCCCTCTTGCGATGTACTGGCCTCGCAAGTAGCCGATCGAGTTCTCCGTGCGATACTCCCCACAAGCAGGTCCACTCGGTCTCTGATTCAACCTTGTTGCTCGTAGGTCAGACACTGCTGCTATGTTTCCCAGGTCCGTACGCTGCATGAACATTGATTCAAGCTAACAGTGCTCGATAGTTGCTCACTCTGCTTTTCCCCATAAGTCCAGCCTCATCACTGTGTGCTCCGCTGCCTAAGATCAGGGGTGCTTGCTGGGTACCTCGCACGTCATGCCTGACGTATGGCGAGATCGCAAGTCTCTTTACCCGCTCGAATCAGGGTCCGGGGATCCTGTCGATTCTGTCTGTTCACCAGCTTCGTTCGGAGCATAGCCAGGTCTACGTCTGTTTTCACTTACTCCTGGGGTGCGTACGGATCCAGAGATACAGTCAAGTTGCTAAGCCTGACTGCTCTTATACCCCATTGCTTTTCAGCTCATGTCTCAGTAGCAGCACTTGTCAACTACTGAGACACGACCACTGCGAGGGAGGTTTACGGTGCAGCCTCACTGCCGATGTTGTAAGTATCCGGACGCTCGCAGCGCGTTGGGCGCTAGGTCCGTGTCTCGTTTTCGCTGTGTAGTTGTCTAAGTCCATGCCCGCCGATCGGATGGGAAGTGCCCGATCGAGGTGCTTGTCGGCAGCGACTCCGGCTTGCTGTCTTACTGGGCCTTTCAGGCCCAGTCTATCAGACATTGGTCTAATAACGGACATCGAAGGCACTGTTCGATTATATCGTTATACAAACGTGACCTAGGTCGTTTATTAGAACATACTAGCTGCTTCGATGCCTTGCTACGTAAAGCTTTCCTGGCACTGCTATTTGATCTTTCCTGGCATCCATGATCGCTGCCTCTCATCCCTAGCTTGGCAGCGATGCTATTGTGGCACTTGCCCAACAACAGAGACTCGCCAAGCCGGTGAGTCCACGTCAGGAAGGATGAGCCGATAATGACTGCTCGAAAGATCGCCAAGAAGCTGCCTGCCAAGAAGGCAGCAGCACGGACCCAGAGCAAGGGGGATACCGAGTCCTCCAAGCCGGTATCCAAGAAGGCTGCACCGGCCAAGAAGGTGGTTCGGAAGGCTGGCACCCGGAAGGCAACCGCCAAGAAAATTGTTCAGAACACCCGTCGCAAGCCAGTTGCCAAGCAAGCTGACACGACCGAGAACTACGGCACGGTCAACCCACACGGATTCCAGATCGGGAGCGACGTTGCCATCGTCGTTGACACGATGATTGATGGCGGATTCGACCGGCGCGCAGTTCTGCACAATGCGATGGAGGCACTGCCCACGATGGTCACCCGAAACGGCGGTGAGAAAAACATCAGCGCGCTCTGTACGAAGCTGCTCAAGAGCTTGCAGGAGGATGGTTACACCGTCGAGTCACACTGGAGACTCGTGCCTCCTGCACGTATCCAAAAGCTGCTCTGATCGTTGTTCAGTAGCTCGTTCGCTCGATGCTGGCAACGCGCGACGATGCGTTAGGATCGTCACGCTGAGATCGATGCCCGTTTGCCGATACTTTGGGCGGTGTTGGCAGGCGGGCGATCTCGGTTGCAAGTCAGCAAGTGATTGTTCCAAAAGTGGGCAACCGAATCGAGCGAACGGGAAGGCAAGGTCAGTGCCTAAGTCAGCTGAGGCTCTTCTAATTTCATCCGTCCTACGTGACCAAGACGCACCTGTACTCTTGGGCGCAAATCTCTCCAGCGACATGTTTCACTCGTTCCAAGAAGAGTACGAATGGTTCGTCGGCTACTACACGAAGTTTCGCAAGGTGCCAAGCAAGGCAGCATTCAAGAACAAGTTTCCTGAGTTCGAGATCCAGGCAGTGAACGACAGCGCTCACTTCGCCGAGGAAGTCGTCAAGTCGCACACACGGCATCGGCTACTGGTCGCCAGCAAGGAGTGCGCCGACTACATCGGCTCTAACGATATCGAGGGCGCAGCGAAGTTCATGCACGCCGAGATTATCAAGATTGTTGCCGAAGTAAGCAGCGGTGGAGACATTGACATCATCAGTGATTGGAAAGCCTTCCTGGACGAAGCGGCCGAGAAGGCCAATCGCGTGAACGCGGGAGGCTTCGCCGGGATCCCGATGGGATTCGAGTCCTACGACTACAAGACCGGCGGTGCGCAACCGGGCGAGTTCCATATCGTCGCCGCACGAGTAGCCGAAGGCAAGTCATGGTTGCTCATGCAGTGGGCCAGGACAGCACTTTTCCTAGGTAAGAAGGTCCAGTTCAACACACTGGAGATGTCTCGCTCGCAAGTGGCCTACCGGATGCACTCGCTCATGTCGTTGGAGACAGGCCAGCAACTTTTCTCGAACCTTGAGCTGCAGCAGGGTCGCAACTTCGATCGCAAGCGTTATCTCAAGTTCCTCCGCACGTTGCGTAGTGAAATCAAGGGAGCACTGCACGTCACGGACGGCTCTCGCGGACGTGTCTCACCGTTGACGATCGCGGCACAGATCGAGCGCAACAGTCCGGACATCGTTTTCATCGACTACATCACGCTCATGGAAGGCGCAGTGGGCGGCGACTGGAAATCCATCGGTGCGTTGTCCGGGGCGATCAAGGGACTCGCGCAGCAGTACCAGCTCCCGATCGTCGCAGCGGCGCAGCTCAACAGGCAGGCGATCGGCAAAGAACCGGCAGGAACAGAGACGATAGCCCAGGCCGATGCCATCGGTCAGGATGCGGACAGCGTTATCACAGTGAAGAAGATGAGTGAGTCAGTGTTGCTACTCAAACAGGCGAAGAACCGGCATGGACCCTCCAATTACAAATGGTTCGTGGAATTCCGTCCCGGCGAGGGAGTAATGAAGGAGGTGAGTTACGAGAAGGCGATGAACCTCAAGGATGCTGATATGGATGCAGAGGATGCAGCATCGGAGAAGCTCATCGGGCAGATGCCTGCGCCCAAGCGAGTGATACACAAAGTCGAACGTCCTGTGCGCCGTTCTGTGCCGTCCAAGGTGCTGCGTACGCCTGTAGACGCCGAGACAGCACTATGAGCCGCCACGAGCAAACTGAGCGGCCTTCGCGCGCGCGTGTCTCGCATTCGTTCCGCTACGCCGCGATGGTCGAGGCCAGATTCCGAGTCGTGTCCAGGTCCGGAGACGAATTTTCGTGTTTCTGTATGTGGCATGACAACGACAACACTCCTTCGCTGCAGATAAATGTCAGTAGCGGCTTCTGGCTATGCTTCAACCCAAGCTGCGGAGCACACGGTGGGCCGAAGACACTCATCAGGTTCTGTGGCGGGAGAGACAGCGAGGATCCGGAGTACGACTTGGCCGAAGTGCATGCACGACTGGACGCCCTCACTCGACAGAGTGGTGGTGAGGTTCAACTGCGCCCTGTTCCCGAGGAGTCACTGAAGCGCTACACGTTCCCGACCGACTACTGGACGGCGGAACGTGGATTCACGGCTACCACGATCCGTGCCTTCGATCTGGGCTATGACCCGATCCAAGCCTGCCCTACCATCCCGATCCGGAACTGGCACGGGCATCTTCTCGGAGTCATCCGCCGTGACATGAACGGGACTCTCGGCACAAAGTACAAGCACCCCAAGGGATTCAAGAAAAAGCAAGAGCTGTTCGCGTCCTGGTTGGCCGACAAGGCCGACACGGACATGCTCGTGCTCACCGAGGGACCTCTGGACGCTGTGATGGTCTGGCAGGCCGGTTTCGTGGCCTGCGGTCAGTACGGCGCGATGATTTCACACGAACAGGTGCGACTGATCGCACGGATGGGCTTCCGGCGCATCGTGCTGTTCTACGACGACGATCTGGCAGGACACGAGGCCGTGCAGCGCTCGAAGGGCTGGATAGCTCACACCGGCACTGGCAGGAACAAGAAGTACAGCTACGATGCCGCGCTGGATCTACGCCGGGACTTCCTCGTCAGCGAAGTTCATTACGATCCGGGTACAACGTCAGATCCGGGTGCGATGGATTCGACCGAAGTTGCGTCGATGATTGTTGCGGCTCGGCGCGTCGTGTAAAGTCGATCTCGATTCGTTGCCCGAATCGCTGTCCCCTGCGAGGCAACTCCCCCGGTTACCACTCGACCGGGGGAGTTGCTTTCGTTTACCACGATTCTGTAGTGCCGCATCGAATACATGACCCCAGCGGACGTGTGTACGGAGACGGTGTGTGCCCGTGCCGCTTGCAGAAACGACGACACTTGGCCGATGCGGGCAGCGGTAGCGCTTGACGTGGGGACGCACGCAGCGCTTCCGCTACCCGCGTTGTGAGGCCGGTGCGGTGACGGGTGGGCATATCAGTGCAGGAGTTCAGTTACCTGCAACCCACGGGTGCCTGTTGCACTCGATGAGACCGACCGAAGGGCTACCGGGTACGGCTACCACATCGCTTGGGCCGAGCTTGCCATCATTGTCGATGTCAGTGTTGTTGTCACCACGGCGTACCGACATGCTCTGGGTACCGGATACCGGCACTGTCGCAGCTACCGTCATGTTCAGTGTTGCGCGCCCCTTGCCATCCGTTGTGAACGGGCCGACCGGGAACGCCTGAGCCGGGTCACAGTTCTTGTTGCCATAGATGACCGTGAAGTAGCTCCGGTTGGGACGAAGCCGCGTGTAGCTGCCGTCCACGGTGATGCTCGTGCCACTCTGGGTGAACTTCGAGTACCCGAGCAAGTTCTTGTAGAACACAGCGGTAGCAGTGGCATTGCCGCTGACCGGCGCAGGGGCCACAGTGCTCGTGGCGGTGCTGGTAGCGGTCGAAGTGCTCGTGCTGTCCGAAGTGCTGGCCGATGTACTCACGCCGGTAGTCGGCTCGTCGTGTCCGAAGGGGGACGAAGCACCGGAGTTGGCACTGGCGACCAGAGCGGTTACGGCAGCGGCTACTCCGATGCTGAGCATGGAGAAGTAGGCAAGGAAATTACGCATGCGGGGCCTGATTCCACTGTCAGTTGCTCTCCGAACGATGCCGGAAAATCAACCTTGCTGGCGACGCTACCGCGATATTTCCGCGATCCACATTCTCAATGGGGCTTCGAGCCACACACCGGCACGGTCAAGATCGCACTCCGATAGAGCGTAGTGAACTTATCCAGATTCAGTGTCCGTGGTTTCACCGCATCGAGGAACGCGATGGTCGCTCGGTCGATGGTGTTGATTTTCTGCGTGTTGATACGAGTGCGCTCGCACCCGTTCCAGCTGTTCAGAGCACTGGTTCGGATCGTCTGCTGCAACTTGGTTGTGTTGGTGCTGATCTGTTTCTGGCTGTGCTGGATTGCACTCTGGTTACGGTTGGTGACACGCTGCGCCGAGTAAATGCTTGTGATGAGTGCAACGAATACAGCGACAGTGA
>JBBSGY010000202.1:0-5468 GCA_038253645.1 Acidimicrobiales bacterium | reverse complement strand
GTTATTCTGCGGGGTGACGTTTCTCCGACGCGCTGGGTGTAGATCGCCTGGTGGTTCGAGTTTCGGTCGAACGCGGTAAACACGATATGCAGACCCTCGGTCGAGGCACTCGCTGCACTGCTGAGCGGGCCACCAAATGTCGCGGCAGGGATCAACGCGAGCATCAACATACCGGCAAGCGTCTGCTTCTTCCACGCGCCGCCGGCTTCGGTTCGAATAAACCGTGCCTGAGCTTTTGTGCGTACCGGGAACGCTCGCGACATCGTGCTGCACGAGACCGTGAGTCCCGCAACTATCCAGAACGTCGATCTTGGGACGTCGTGTCGCAAGGCGAAGCCGAGCTGCTCCTCCAAGAAATAGAAGCCGTACATCGCGAGTGCTCCGACGCCGACCGCACGCATCAGTGGATCGCGCGTGCGCGCAAGTCTGAGCGCCACGATCGCGAGCGCTATCCAAGTGATTGCCAGCCCTGCAAAGCCGGCGATCCCGGTCTCCGCAAGCTGCAAGAGGAACAAGTTGTGGACAGGATTGCCGCCGAAGATGAGTCCGTACCGATCCCAATGATCCATTACGAGCTGGAAGTTGTTGAGCCCGGTTCCCACTAGCGGTGAGTCGAGAAACATGTCGACGGCGACACGGTTGAGCTCGAGGCGTGAGTTGACTTCGAGGTTGTAGTGAGCCGTCGAAAAGTTCTCGTCGAACTTCGTCTGTATGTGCGGCCAGAGCGGGACGATTGCTATCGCCCCGGCGAACAAGATGGCCACCAGCACACGCATCGGAACCACACGGCGGCGTACGCCGTCCAGCACAAGGATCGCCGATATCGCCGCGAACGCGACCGCAGCGGCGCGGGTGTTGGCGATAACCATCGGAATCACGCAAATGCCCGACAGGCCGACAGCGGCCAGACGCAGACGTCGCCCCGTGGCGTGAATGCCAAATGCAAGCGCGATGACTCCGATGGCCGCAACCAGCGCTCCCATGAACGTCGGGTGTGTGATCGTGCCGAAGGGCCGTCCGAGCTGGCCCGCGTCGAGTGTCCGCTCTCCCAATTCTGTCGGCACCCCGAGAAACGAAAGGCCGAGCACTCCCCCGGTCTTCCACTGCAGGAGCACGACGAAGAACTGCACAACGCCAACAATGGCGAGCGATACGAGTGTCACCATTACCTGCGCTCGGCTTCTGACCCGCGCAGCGAAATACACGAAGAGGAGGTAGGTCCAGAACATACGGTTTATCTCCGCCGCCGCCATGCCGGCGTCTTTTGCCACCAACACGCTGAATGTCATCATCAGTCCCGCGATCGCCGGCACCCACAAAATCGGGCGACGGAAAGCAACCTGCAGGTCGCGCAACATTGTTCCTTCGAGACACCAGAGACCGAATAGCACTACCAACATCACGTCAAACGTCGTCAGATAAATCGAAGGCGGACCACCCGAGATATCGGGCGTGATTGCGGTGAACGACTTGTGTTGCAGAAGACTCATGGACAAAACCAGTCCGCCCGTCGCAAGCAGAGTCCTCTGCTTGGTGAGCGCGAGCACGGTTACTAGCCCGGTACATCCGAGTAGGGCGACGATGAGTTTCAGCCCGCCGTGCGCTGCAAGCACACCGATTGCCGCAGCCACGCATGCGCCCGCGGTGAGTCCCGCTGCTTGGCCCGCGATGCGAAGCGCAGAGCTCTCGTTTCCTGGCGTGCTGCGATCGACCGTACTCACCTGGTGCTCGGTTCTGGCGTGCGTATAGGAACGGGTTGCGGCGCTCGTGGCGGCGCTTGTGCGTAACCCTTCTCCGTGTAATGCAAGAGCACCTTCCAGTACATCCAACGAGCGATGGGACCGTTGGTTCGCAGACGTTCCAAAAACGACCTGGCAACAGGAAGCGTCATCTTGTTGAACAACGTCTTGCGCGCCAGTCCACGAACTACTGCGCGACGCGAGTTGCGCCACGAAAATACTCCATAGCGCTCCAAGAGCCCGGAATCCGGCACAAGCACTTCCATGTCGCGAAGCCCGCGGCCGACCGACTCTTGCAACCGGCACGCGCTCGCGAGCGAATGTGGGTGATAGTGCTCACCAAAGGCATGCTCGTTGTAGATCAACTTGCGGCCCGCCGACGTCCAGCGGTAGCCAAGCTCGATGTCCTCGTGGCCGATCTCGGCCCAGTCTTCGTGGAACACCAAGTTGCGATCGAGCATCTCCTGGCGCGGCAACGACAGGTTCATGCTCCAGAAGTAACGGTACGGCAAACTCTCGCCGTCCCGACCTTCGAGCTCGTGATAAGCGAATGGCTCGTACCACTCGATGAACGGCGTCGAAGGCATGCTCGGTGACTGCTCAATCGCGCCCAGCACGGCAACCGGCTCGTCGTGTACCAAGTGTGTCTTGACATGTTCTCGAAAGAAGCAGGGACGCACCCAAAGATCGTCGTTGATGAAAATGACGATGTCTCCGGTCGCTGCGCGAAGTGCATCGTTGCGCTTGACAGCAGGGAGGCGGTGCTCACTGCTGAGAAGACGAACGGGTGTGCGTGCGCTCGAAGCGACACGATTCACCATCTCGGGCGTCCCGTCGCTCGAATTGTCTGCAACTAGGAGCTCGAAGCGACCCGATGGATAGTCACAATTGAGAAGTCGCAACAGCGTCTCTTCCACAATGCTCGACCTGTTGTAGGTCGGAAGTATCACCGAGATCATCGGTTCCGTCATTGACTCACCCTCCCCTCACCCCCGCGGGCACGGGCCCCAAAAGTCGCACCGAACCTCGCACTTGCTCGAGGCGTACGACACCGAACACAATCAACCACACGGGGTAACTCAGCCCCGCTCCTATCAGCGCCGCCCACCACGGTGTGCCGAGTGCCAGGAATCCCCACAATGCGATCGCCAGCGCGGCGTTGGCCCCGACGGCGCGAGCGACACGAGCGCTTCCGATACGCAACCCGAGCAGCTTGCGCGTTGCGTACAGCGCGGCGACGACAACACCACCGCTCGTAATCGCAGCGGTCATTGCTGCACCGAGCGCGCCGTAACGCGGCATGAGCAACAGCCCCGCCACAACCGCCGTCGGCACAGCAGCGAGGTCGTATACAAGAGTCACGCGTTGGCGTCCAGCGGACAGAAGGACGAAACCCAACCATGTGCTGAACACCATGAAGACGAGCGCGACAGCGAGCAGGCGCATCGGGCCGGCTGCCGCGGCGAAGTCAGCTCCGTAAGCCGCGTTGACGAGCGGTTGTGCCAGCCCTATCAGCAAGATGCTCACAGGCAACACCGCAACGAGCAACCCCTGACTTCCGTAACTGTACGTGTTGTGAAACCGTGCGGGATCGTGACCATGTGCGGTCGCAAGAACAGGGAACAACACGTTTATCAGGACCGCTGACGCGAGAAACAGGTACTCCACCGGTTGGAACGCGGCTCCGTAAAAGCCGACCTCCTGTTGAGAACGAACTGCCGCAAGCAAGACGCTGCACAGCTTCAACCAGAGGACCCCGGCCAGGAGCGCAGGACCGATGGGAAGCGCCTCGGTGAGCAGCTTGGGAAGCAGGCGGACAGCGACGGATATAGCGAGCCGGTAGCGGCGGCGCGCAATGACGGCCGCGAGAACGAATGTGATGATCGACGCTACAGCGGGCGCGGCGACCACCTGCAGCAGTGTCGCATGGTTGAAGACCAACAACAGAACGGCGCTCGTCTCCAGTGCTTCGGTGAAAACGCGCACGAATGCCTCGTAGTGCTGTTCGAGTCGCACATGAAATGCGACGATTACAGTGAGCAATGATTCACTCAGCACCAACGTCGACAGCACGAGCGCCACGACGTGCACCTGTGCGCTCGAACCGAGAATGAACAACGTGACCTGCGTGAACGCGAACGCAGCGACCGTGAGCACGAGCCGCAGCATCATCACCGTACCGATGATCTCGCCTTCGCACGAACGGTCTCGGGAGATTTCCCGAACAGCGAGCTTGGGCAGGCCGAAGTCAGCGAAAAGGCCGAACATCGTTGTCACGCCGAGCGCCAACACGTAGTCCCCATAGGTGCCGGGACTCAAATAGTGAATGATTGCGAGGCTGCTGACAATATTGAGCGAGACATGCAATACCCTGGCGACAAGCTGGCTCGCCATGCTTGTTGCAATGCCCCTTGCGACGTTTGACACAGGCTCGGCGGCGACGGTCATGTGCGTCTCCGGAACACGCCGCCCGCGATGATCGCGGCCGCGCGTGACGTAAGGGCGAGCGCTGCAACCGGGCGAAGAACGCTCTTCGCGCCGCGCATGTGATGCTTCGTGTAGTAGTGGTAGGCGCTGCGGTGGAAGTGAACGACTTGTCGGGCCGGCCATCCCTTTCGACTGCCGCCTTCGTCGTGATACACGACGGCGTCGGGGACCGTCGTGACGAGCAGTCCGTGTTCCTTTACGCGACGGCACCAATCGGCGTCTTCCCAGTGCATGAAGAATCCTTCGTCGAGTCCGCCGATCTCGTCGACAACGGATCGGCGAATTGCGAGGCACGCCCCCGAAACCCAGTCGCACTGGAACGGTCGATCGTGAGGTTGCTCGCGCCCGAGCAAGTACTGCCTTGACCACCGGTTGTTCGGGAAGATGCGCGTGAGCAACGACCGACGACCGAGCAAGCCGGCTGCCGGAGTCGGAAACCGGCGCGCGGTGCCTTGGTCGCTGCCATCGGGGTTGAGAAGCAGGGGCGCCGCGACACCCACTTCGGAGTGCTCGTCGAGATACCGCACCAACGCGTAGATTGAGCCCGGCTCCGCGACAGTGTCGGGATTCAGGAGGAGGAGGTGGCGTCCGCGGGCGCGAAGCATCGCCTGGTTGACACCGTGAGCGAAGCCGGTATTGCGTCCGAGGTCGATCACGGTCGCACGGGGAGCTGCATTTTGAATCGCGTCGAGGCTCGCGTCTGCGGAGCCATTGTCGACTACGACAACCTCGTAGTCACAATGGCCAGAGGCGGAAGCGAGCGAATCCAAACAGCGCGCGATGAAAGGCGCAACGTTGTAGCTGACAATCAGTATTGAGATGTCAGACGTGTCAGGCATCGATGCACTGACACTTGGAGTTCCGACCGCGCGCGTACTCATCTCGATGCGGCACCCAGCTTTGAGCTGACGAAGGCGTCGATTGCGCCAAGCGTGCCGAAGTTGGATGGCAACATCTCTTCGTCAAGGATGCTGATGCCGTATTCAGACTCCAGCATCAAGACGATCTGGTAGATCCCCATCGAGTCAACGATCTGACGTTCGATGATCGGAAGGTCGACAGTGAGTTCGTCCGAGCCGCCGTCGAAACCAATCTCCTCCGTGATGAATTGCCGTACCCGTTCTTGGGTCTCCATATTTTCTCCCAGTCTGTTCGCTTCTAGCCGAGTTCCCTGACGTCCGTGCTACTTCATTTCGCTCCGGCAATAAGTGCTTGCCGGTCGACCTTGCCGGTCGACGTACG
>JBBSGY010000201.1:0-5470 GCA_038253645.1 Acidimicrobiales bacterium | reverse complement strand
TTTCTTCGACATTCAGCTCATGAGCGAATTGCGTCGCATGGCAGGTGAAACAACGCACCTCGTCGGCATCGACGACTCCGAATTGTCCCTCGAAGCCCTTTCGCTCCAGCCGTTGGGTGATCTCGGTGAGAGTTGCGGCACTGCTGTTGGCATCAGAAGTAGTGACCATTCCGCTCTTCTTACCCCTAATAACTCCGCCGAACCACTCTTTGTTCGTGCAAACTCCAGATCGTGGGTATTGATGAACGTATCGACGGCGCCGCAGACAAGCTTCGGATCAATAAAACCATCGATCGGTTCTTCTATGCACTTACAGAGGCAGCAAATCACAGCATTCTATGGCATTTGATCAATGCGACCGCTAATCGCGGCGACAGGAGAGCCGCTCTCCGGATGGCCGCCGTGCTCGGCATCGAGTCCGCTTTGGTAAACGGCGGCGTCAAGCAGCTGTTCAACCGGGAGCGCCCCGACCACGTCGAGCCGCGTCCGCACCGGCTTCGCAAGCCGAAGACCACAAGCTTCCCGAGTGGCCACGCGACGAGCGCCTTTTGTGCCGCCACCTTGCTCGCCGAGAATCGCCCGGTCCCCGTTCAAGCCGCCTGGTTCGGCCTCGCCACCCTTGTTTCGTACAGTCGCGTTCACGTTCGGCTGCATCACGCCAGCGACGTGCTCGGAGGAATCGTGATCGGCCTGATCCTCGGCAGGGCTGCTCGACGGCTCTGGCCACTGGCCAAATAAGCCGGCCCAACGATCTCGGACAATCTCCTCAGCTTTCGCGACGATTTTCCGATAGGAAGCCCCCATGCAGCTTTCCCGCCTCCGCCGGGCAACGGCCATCGCCCTCGTAATCTCCGCAGCGTCAGCTCCATTAATTGCGCCCGGGCGTGCGGAAGCGGCCATCACACCGACATTTAAATGGGACAGAGCTTCGAGCTTGGTGTTCCGCGAGTCGTCGCCGGTAGTCGCTAACCTCGACGGCCAGAACGACGTAATTGTCGGCGGTCACGACGGTGGTGTTTGGGCCGTGCACGGGTCCGACGGTTCGAGTGTTCCCGGCTGGCCGAAGCAGACCGGCAACGGCATCGACTCGTCGCCCGCCGCCGCGGACATTGACGGCAACGGCACGCCCGAAGTCTTTGTCGGCTCGGGCATGGCCGATAAACAAGAAGGCAACTTCTGGGCGCTCAATTCCGACGGAAGCACGCGCTGGAGTTTTCACCCGCGCGACAACGACTTTCCAAATCTCGCGATGTTTTCGTCGCCTGCAATCGGTGATGTCAACAATGACGGCGCGCCAGACGTGAGCGCTTTTGCGCTCGGGCTTCTCGGTTGGTCGTTCAGCGCAGCGGGTGCAATGAACCAGGGGTGGCCGTTCTACCAAGACGACACCGTGTTCTCGTCTCCCGCTTTGTTCGATGCAGACGGCAACGGCGTCACTGACTACATCGTCGGGGGTGACTCGTCGCCTGGCCTCCCGATCGATCACCAAGGTGGATTCATACGCGCGTTGCGCGGTGATGGTTCCCTCATTTGGGCTTACCCGGTTGATGAAATGGTGCGTTCGTCGCCCGTCGTCGGAGACATCGATGGTGACGGTCAACCCGAAATAGTCGTCGGAACCGGTGACTATTGGAACCGCACGGCCGGAGCGAACGACTCGAATAAGATCTTTGTACTCAATCGGAATGGAACACTCAAGTGGTCGCGCGACCTCGGTGCCCAGACAATGGCGTCGCCAACGCTCGCAGACGTCAACGGCGACGGAATTCTCGACATTGCAATCGGTACGTGGGGCGGCAACAACCCCGGGAAAGTCTGGGTCTACGACGGCAATGGAAACACGCTGCCAAACTGGGGCGGTCGCGATTCGGGTGGTGGCATCGTCATCGGACAGATTGCAACTGCAGACCTCGACGCGGATGGCAGGCAAGACCTACTCGTTCCAACCGGCGGCGGTGTGTTCGCGTACAGCGGCGCGACGGGCGCAAAGTTGTTCGGTCTCAAAGAAGGCCAGGTTGCCTACCAAAACACCCCGATAGTCACCGATCTGGACAACAACGGAAAGCTCGACATTGTGATCGCCGGTGGCAGACCTGATGGTTCCGGTCTCATCTCGCGATACGAACTTCCCGCAAGTTCGGTACTTGGCGCGAAAGGTTGGCACCAATTCCGCAAGGACGCGCGCCACACCGGTTCATGGGTTCCGACGCTGCAAGCACAAAACTTGTGCGCAAACGGCCCGGGCCAGGGTTACTGGACGGTCGCGGCAGACGGTGGCGTATTCGGATTCTGCGGCGCCGGATTCCACGGTTCGATGGGTGGTCAACGTCTTGTATCGCCCGTCATTTCACTCGCAGCAACACCAAGCAAGAACGGTTATTGGGAGGTCGCAGCCGACGGCGGAATCTTTTCGTTTGGCGATGCGCCGTTCAAGGGATCTGCCGGAAACATAAAACTTGCGAGTCCCGTTGTCGGGATGACCGCAACGCCGACAGGCAATGGCTATTGGCTCGTCGCCGCCGATGGTGGAGTGTTCGCGTACGGCGACGCTCGCTTCTTTGGGTCGATGGGCGGACAGCATCTCAACTCGCCAATCGTGGGTCTTGCATCGACGCCGACCGGCAACGGGTACTGGATGGTCGCGTCGGACGGTGGAATCTTTGCCTTCGGTGACGCGCGCTTCTACGGATCGATGGGTGGTCAGAAACTCAACCAGCCGATCGTCGGAATCTCAACCACCAACTCTGGTCAGGGTTACTGGTTTGTCGCGTCCGACGGTGGCATCTTCTCGTTTGGTGATGCTCCGTTCCGCGGCAGCACCGGCGGAACGAGGCTCAACCAGTCGATCGTCGGAATGGCACGCAGTGGTTCTGGAAACGGCTATCGCCTCGTTGCACGCGACGGCGGAATCTTCTCGTATGCAGCGCCATTTCTGGGTTCGACAGGCGCAATCCAGTTGAACCAACCAATAGTGGGAATGGCTACGGCAAACTGAGCAGCTTTTCGACCAATCCCGCGGCGAGCGCTGCTTGGCGCGACAGCGAACCTGTGTAGATCCATTCGCGGTCGCTGTGATCGCCACCACCGACTGCACCGAAACCGTCGATCGCTTCCGTGCCGGCATCCGCAAAGCGACATGTATCTGCCGCGCCGCCGACCGCCATGCGAAAGAGCTCACCGAAGCCGAGTTCTTTAGAAACCTCAGCGGCGATTTCGAACAGACGAAGCGAGGATGTATCAGGCATCGGTGGCTGTTCAATCCCGCCCGCTACCTTGATCGTTGCCGCAGTTACGAGGGGCTTGAGTAGACGTATCTCGCGATCTACGCGCTGTTGTTCTGCTTTGGTGCGAGCGCGAACGTCGACCCACATCGACGCGTCTTCAGGAACCGTGTTTGTTGTTGTGCCGGCAGCCGCAGTTGTCGGCGTTATACAGGTGCCTGCTTCTGCGTCCGCGATCGCGTCGACAACGGCAACTTGTGCGCACAATTCGTGAATCGCGTTGATTCCGTTTACAGAAGCAGCATCGCCGGCGTGAGCACTGCGACCTTTGACGATGATGTTGTAATGCGACGTGCCACGACGTTCTGTTTTAATTCTCCAATCAATCGCATTTTCGAAGCCAACTGCATACTTAGTTGTTTTCGCGAGTTCCCAAATGAACGCCTTCGACGTTGGAGAGCCGATCTCTTCATCGCAGTTGAGGAACAGACATAATCCGTCGAGCGCTTCGGGACCGCGTGACTCAAGTAATTCCCGCACGACGTGCATCGCGATGATTACCCCGCCCTTCATGTCACACACGCCGGGGCCACGTGCAACATCGCCATCAATCGAAAACGGGAAACGCAATACCGTTCCGAGCGGATGCACCGTGTCGTAATGACCCACGAGAACAATGCGCGGCGTTTCGCCAAATTGCCAAAGCAGGTGGTTCCTGCCTTCGGACTGCAACCGTTGTGGGCGTTTTCCAAGAAGGGTGGTTCCGAGCGTCTCCAGGTACCGGGCACAGGTTCCAAGGGCGTCGAGCGAGTTCGTCGGCGACTCGAGATCGCTCAGCGCGGCCAACTCTTCGAGCATTTGCGGAAGTCGAGCTTCTAATCGGTTCACGAGCTCCGGATTGGCAAAGCCCATACGGGATGCGAGAACCTCTTTCTCGGACATGACGGTCATCTTGCCACCCGCGAATGCGAACTGGTCGATCCCTGACCAGGCACTTCAGTTTAAATGTCTCACCCCCCTTGCAGAATTGACAGGCATGCAGGAGCACTTCACATTCACATACGTTGACACCCCGCCCATCGACTGGAGCCTCGACGAGCACACCTGTTCGGTGGGTCGCCAAGGCATTGCCGCCGCAAGGGCGATTCTCGAAACCAATACATCAATGGCATCCGCAGCTTGAGGACGCGAAAAATTGGCTTGGTTTCGATCCTTGTGGTCGCGCTCGGCGCGGCCGCGACATACGGCGTCGCCGGCACGACCTCCAATGGCGCCCGCACCGACTCCGTCGTTCAAAGCGTCACCGATGGCGACACCATCGCGGTCAACATCAAGGGCAAGCGCGAAAAGGTTCGCTTCATCGGCGTCGATACGCCGGAAACCGTTGACCCGCGCCGTCCGGTCGGCTGTTACGGAAAAGAGGCGTCGGCGTTCACAAAATCGTTACTGCCAAATGGAACCGAGGTTCGGCTCGTTCTCGACGCTGAAGCTCGCGATCGTTACGGCCGTCTTCTTGCGTACGTATATAGGGTTTCAGACGACCTGTTCGTCAACGCGGAGCTGGCCAAACAGGGTTATGCCCAGCCGCTCACGATTCCACCGAATGTTGCTCACGAAGACGAGTTCGCGAAACTCACCGCCGACGCCCGCAATACCAATCGCGGACTATGGGCGCATTGCGGCAAGCCATGAACCGAACTCAGCGCCCGAAGTGCGCTCCAAGAGCTCGAGTACAGCGGACATTTGGCCCGCCGGCTTCAGCCTGCTGCATATACGCAACAGCCGGCATCAATTTGCCTGCTGCAATGGCCTGCGCATCTTTCCACGCAATAGAAACGTTGATTGCCGCGCCTTCAACCGGTTCCGCATGCAGCTGTTCATCGCCGGCGCTCCAAGTCGACGTGACGTCACCATCGGGCGTGCCAAGGAGTGTCAGCGCGACCGTCGTTCTGACCGAGCCGAGCCAATGAGCGTCGGGTTGTTGACCAACAGCGTTGATCCAATTCAGATTTTCATCAACCATCGCCGGTGGAACTTACCGGCGGTAGCCCCTTACGGCGAGCTGAAAGCGAGTGGCCATGCCGGCCTTCTTCGTGACAGAGCTGTCCGGCGGCGAAACCTGTGGCAGCGGAGCGTCGCTGCGCATGAATTCCTCTACGACCCACATCCGCCCAGCCGTATCCTGCACACCTACGACGAAGTATCCGTATTCCGAATCGAGGAGGTTCCGAAGATGCACAGGGCTATCC
>JBBSGY010000200.1:0-5478 GCA_038253645.1 Acidimicrobiales bacterium | reverse complement strand
GGCCTCGGCGGCCAAGCTCCGTACATTCACGTCACGTATAACACGCAGGTGACGCCAGGCCGGCTCAGCGCTCCTGCAAACACCTCGGTGGTTACGTCAACGACTCCGACACTGACGGGCACGACTGGTACAGACCCGGACGGGCAAACACTTTGGTACTGGTTCCGCGCATCGACAACCGACGACCCGGAACGAGGCGGGCTTGTAAACAGCGGCTGGCTGTCGTCACCGAGTTGGACTGTGCCGGCAGGTTTGCTCAAAGACGGCGTTACCTACTCGTGGGAGATGTACACGTCGGATGGCTATTGGATGCCACGATCCTACGGCTGGAAGTTCAAAGTGAACTTACGACTCGGTTCCCAGTCGGTGACCCCGATGGACACTGAAGGTCCGGTCGGAGTGAACATGGCGACGGGTAACGTCACGTTTTCAACAGCGTCGCCCACGTTCAAAACTGTCGGTGGCGATGTCGGGCTCTCGTACAGTTACAATAGCCAGGCGCCGATTGCTCAGAGCGGTCTCGCCGGCAGATACTGGCCTGGTTGTGGCGCGGCAATCGATCCGAATACGTGCCCCACTCCGGCATACATCAACCGCACCGACCCTCAGATCGACTTCAGGTGGGGTAATGGTTCGCCGGGCAACGGAATAACAGACGATGTGTTCAGGGCCCAGTGGAAGGGCAACGTCACGGTTCCGAGCGCGGCAACGTATTGCTTCGAGACCGTTGAAGACGACGGTGTCAAGGTAACTGTCGGCACAACGACACTTGTCAACAGGTGGACAGATCACAGCCAATCGACAGTTTCCTGGGCGCCCGGTAATGCCGACTGCATCGTGTTCTCGGCAGGAGCACTGACGAAGACGATCACTGTCGACTACTACGAGAACACTGGTGGAGCCAACATTCAACTTTGGACCAAAGCGATTGGCGGACCGACGATCATTGTTCCGACATCGTGGCTGACCACCTCGCAGCCGTCGCTTCCCCAAGGCTGGCAGCTCTCAGCTTCGACCGACGCGGGTGTTGCATATGTTCGTGCACAGATCAGCGACTCGAACATCGTGCTTATCGACGGTGACGGAATCACTAGTGAGTTTCGCCGTCAGGATCCAGCCAACCCGAACGCTGGTTACATAGCTCCAATCGATGACAAGACCGTTCTGACGAATGCAATCGACACCGATAGTTCACCGGTCTTGGTCGCCCAGAGCCCGGATGGAATGACATACACCTTCGACAGCGCGGGCAACCTCAAGCGCCTGCGCTCGACCAGCGACTCGTTGCATCCGGCGGCGGCTGACTATGGCTACGACGCGTCGATTGGCTTTGGTCGACTCAACACGATCACCGACCCTGTTTCGGGACGCGCAATTGGCCTTCACTATGGCGGCGAAAGCGCGTGCAACGACACAATCCCATCAGGCTTTGACACAAGCTACCCGTCAGGGATGTTGTGCCGCATTGACTATTGGGACTCAACACACACGAGCTTTTTCTATCTGGGTGGTCAGCTCGGGCGAATTGTCGATCCAGGGAGCGAGATTACCGACTTTAGTTACAACTCCGGCTTGCTGAACGGCGTCGCTGATCCCTTGCAAATGGACTATCGAGCTAATCACACGACTTCAGGTGCGTATACACGTGTCAACTACTTGGGTGCAAAGGCATCGTCCGTTGTTCTCGCATCGCCAAACGGATCCGACGGCACTGATATTCCGCCGACGACGAACCGTCCGTGGCACGCGTATACGTACAACACCGGCTCGAGCGATCTAGCGATTGGCGGCTTGAGCCCGACCCAGGGCTACACGCGTCGCGTCTATTACGACAGTGCAACGCGCACCACGCAAGACGTGGACAGCACCGGAGTTTCGACCTACAACGAGTGGAGTGTTGCAGACAACCTGCTGTCCGCTCGCAATGGCGCGACCAATCGTAAGACCACAACGTTTTATGACTCGCAGAATCGAGTGACCGATAGCTACGGCCCAGCGCCACAAGAGTGTTTCGTCAGCGACCCGAATAATGCGAACTATCGGCGCCCCGTTGGTATCGGCGTCACTGGTTGCGCCGATCCGACAATTGTCGCGCACAGCTCGACTGGGTTTGATGAAGGCATCAATGGGCTCTCTGTTTCGTGGTTTTCGAACAGCAACCTCGCGGGAGCCCCGGCTGCGCATTCGACCAAGATTCGCCAGCGTGACAACGACGGTTCTATCAATGAGGACTACAGCCTTTGGGGTAATCAAAACTTCAACTTGGGAAACCAGTCGACCAATTGGTCATTCCGGGCAACGGGTGAGATGAACTTCAACACCGTTGGTACATACAACCTGAACTTGTATGTCGCCGGAGCCGCGCGCATGTGGATCGACGACAAACTGGTTGTCGACAGCTGGACGCAAGGCGCGTTCAGCAGTCGCAACGGAACTTTCGTCAACACAGTTGCCGGCTGGCACCGAGTGCGCTACGAGTACGCATTCACCACCGGTACTGCCGCGTCGATCAACGTGGTTTACGTGCTCAACGGGAACACCGTCTACCCACCTTCGATCGATTACCGCCCCGACTACGGGTTAGCGACAACGTCGACAACGGATGATTCGACGATCGGTTCGCCCGCACACGTGACCACGACAGGTTATGGAACTCTCGGTGGCTCGCTCGACCCTGTTTACAGCATTGCGCAATCGATGACCGAGGACGCTGGCTCGGGCCATCTCAACCTCACCTCCGCATCCTCTTACGAGACTCCGGGAACTTCCGGGTTTTTGCGAAAAACATCGCGAACGCTTCCGGCCGGAAACTCTTATTCGTACTCATATTTCGGCAATACCGAGGCGGCGACAGGGTCGTGCCCCGGCGCAACTGTTACCAACCAAGGCGGTTTGATGAAGACGCGCACGTCACCAGCGCCGCAGTCAGGTGCAGCAGTCGTCGAGAACTTCATTTACGACGTCGATGGCCGAGTGACCGCAAGCTGGCGCGACACCGACAGTCCGACGTGCATCACTTACGACGGCCGCGGGCGGGTGGCAACAAAAGTTATTCCCGATTCGACATCACGCACCGTCACCTACAACTACGCGGTTGGAAATGACGCGTTGACAACCTCTGTCTCGGACCCGATTGGCACGATCACGACGGTGAGCGACTTGCTCGGTCGCCAAACGTCGTACACAGATGTATGGGGTCGCGCGACAACGACGACATATGATCTCGCTAGTCGTGTGACAGATACAAATGCAACGGGTGACGTCCGTCATATCGACTATGACACCAGCGGCCGGGTATCAGCGCAGAAAGCGGGACCGAGTTCAGGCAGTCTCGTAGCTGTTGCGACACCCACGTATAATCCGGCGAATGAGCTGACGCATGTCGACTATTCGAACTCAACGGGCGTCGACGTCACGCGTGACTCTGTCGGCCGGACAAGCTCGCTTTCATACAAGAAAGGTGCAACCTCGATCACGGCCGATGGTGTCACCTATAGCCAGTCCGGCAGAATTGTCGATCAGTCGATCGATGGAACCGACCCGTACGGCTCTGGGAACAACTTTGCGTACGACGCGGTCGGACGTCTGATCGCAGCTCGCGTTCCCGGTCACTCGTACGCCTATGGATTCGCCGCGACCGCTTGCTCGGGAACGAATGTCGACAATAACGCGTTCAAGAATACGAACCGCACGAGTGTGTCGGACAATGGAACAACGACGGCTAACTATTGCTACGACAACGCGGACCGTCTGACTTCTACAACCGACAGTCGCTACGGATCAGTCGTCTACGATAGCCACGGCAACACCACGACACTTGGCACCTCGACAATGATCTACGACATGTCCGACAGGCATATGTCGACAGCCGACGGTTCGACAAATGTCGTCTACACACGAGACGCATTGGATCGTGTTGTTGCGCGAACAAACGGCACGACAATCACGCATTACAGCTTTGCAGGAAGTGGCGATTCACCGAGCGCTGTGCTTGATTCGTCAAACAATGTGGTCGACTTGGAGATCAGCCTGCTGGGCGGTGTGATCGAAGATATTCGTGGTGCAACGACGACATGGAGCTACCCGAACATTCACGGCGACGTAGTTGCAACTGCAGATGCGAGCGGGAACAAGCAAGGTCCAACAACGAACTACGACCCATTTGGTTTGTCGCTCAACACTGCGCCAGACAATGTAACAGCCAACTTCGACTACGGCTGGCTCGGTCAACACGAGCGAGGCCTAGAACACGAAGGCTCACTCAACACAATTGAAATGGGCGCGCGCCAATACGTTCCAGGGCTTGGGCGGTTCATTGAAGTGGATCCCGTTGAGGGTGGCTGTGCGAACGATTACTCGTACGTTCATGGTGACCCCATCAGTGCCACAGACCTTGACGGAAAGGTGGCGAGTTGCAGGAGTGCCATTTCCTCCTCACCCTACGGTTACCTCGCGATAACGGCACGAACCAAGGGCGCTTACACCATCACAGCCCACAACAACGCTTGGACCGCGGGTCCGACGACGAACTGGGGCGGCTTTAGCCTCACGATGAGCATCAACGGCAAACTCGTCGCCGGTAACACATCATCTGACGCCCGTTCGTTCCTGCAAGATTTCCACAGCTACCAACAGATAATTGGCCGGAAATACAGTTACGCCAGGCCCCGTAGTCATGTGGAGAAACGACTTCGGAGACGGATCCAACGAGGCGATATATTGACGCTGCACTTCTTTGCCGAGACATCTAGTCCAACCACGGTCGGCAATATTCGGGGCTGGCTCACGTGCAGGCTTTAATGGCAAAAGAGGGGGCGAAGCATGTCGCTCGATGAATTGGAAGAAGAGAATCTCAATCGTGCAACCAGCCTTATAAATAACGATCTTTTGGCGACAATCGGCGACACTGTGCGTCTGTCTTCCTACCGGAACAGTCAAGGGTGGTTGCAATGTCGATTGACGTGGAATGATTCACATTTCAGTGAGTTCCCGCCTTCCCTTGAGTCATCGCCTGCCGAAGCGATAGTTGCGTTGGCACGAATGATTGCAGGAAGTGAAGTGTTCGTGGTGTCCGAAACATGGCCGAAGTGCGTTCAATGTGAATCTTCTAACGTCGAGATGACTCCCGTGCTGGCTAGTGAAAAAGCAATATGGAGATGCACTGTTTCGGTGACCCATGACATAGCCATCGGCACTCTTGGTGATAAGGCAGCGAAAGATTCAACGGATACCTAAACTTGATAAACGAACCGGGACAGTTTCCCATCATCGTCATCGATGAAGACGGCCCCACTCTCTACGCCGATCCGTCAGAGCTCGAGAATGATCTTGAGTTTTACGATGAGTACCAAGGTGGCGGAGAAGAGAATGTAGAAAAGGCAAGCGACGTCACACGGTCACTGGTCTCCGACCTGCGATGTTCGCGATCCGCTGCGAGGAGATTGGTTACGGACCCACGCACCTAGAACTCATCGTTTG
>JBBSGY010000199.1:0-5485 GCA_038253645.1 Acidimicrobiales bacterium | reverse complement strand
GCAGTTTGCTGAAGTTGAAGAGCCACAATTGTTTTCGGCAGGTCGATGTTTTCAACCTCCGACAGCGATGATGAAAGCGTCAGCAGGCTGTCTTCCGCCCGACTCTGCATCTGCTCGACACGATGGTAGCGAGCGCCGATCTCCGAAAGACGGTTCTGTAGGTTCAGCGAGCGAGCATCCAGGCGATCGATGTCGGATTGCATCGAAGTCGGACCGGACAGATAGGCCGCCGTGAGCTTGTTTTGGTCGCTTGGGAGGCCGCTCGAGAGATGCGTTTGGATGTCATCAAGGGTCTTCCAGAGGTCATCCACGGCAGGGTCGCCCCACACCGACGGACCATCGAAGTTCACCTGAACGGAAGCACTCGGACCGACGCTCCGAAACACGCCACCGGTGTTTCCGTTGTAGGTGCCGACTGAGTCGTAAGTGTCGACAGGAGGAATCTGGGCCGCCGGGTTGGCGGTGCCGGCGAAAATCGGTCGATTCAAATATGTGGTGTTCGCAAGGCCGAGGAGGCTGTCCTTTGCGGTCTTGACTTCTTGTGCAAGCGCAGCGCGCGCCGCAGGATCGGCGGTCGCGTTTGCACCTTGGAGGATGAGAGCGCGCACGCGCTGGATCGTGTCGAGCCCAGAAGTAAGCGTATTGTCTGCGGTGCCCAACCAACCGAGGCCATCCTGGGCGTTGCGCGAGTATTGCTCGGTGCGCTTTTGGTCGGAGCGGAATGACATTGCGGCAACCGCGCCGGAAGGGTTGTCCGAGGGCGTGCGAATTTCCTTGCCCGAGGACAACTTGTCTTGCAGCGTTTGCATCGCAAGCATGGACATCTGCAAGTTGTCCATCGTTTTCGATGCGATAACGCCTTCAGTTGTTCGAAACGCAGTAACCATCAGTTTCTTCCCTTAGCGAACGATCGAGATCAACGAGTCAAGGACGGAGTCCATGATTGACAGGTACTTTGCCGACGCGTTGTAGGACTTTTGATAACGAACGAGGTTCGCCATTTCTTCGTCGAGGTTCACGCCGGAGGCCGATTGACGTGCCGCGTCAATTGAGTTCGTGATATTCGTTTGAACATTCGTTTGGTTGAACGAACGCTGCGCCTCGACACCAAGAAGGTCGATCATCTGGCGGTACGATGCATCTGGTCCGGTTTGTGCAGTGGCGAAGCTCGCCATTGCACGTGCGTTTTCACCATCGAGCGGACCTCCGCCGGCCGCGCCGGCGGCAAGCAGATTCGAGTTGGCGGCAAGCGTGGGGTCGACGGTGAGGGTTGTTGCGGTCGTGCCCGTGAAGAAGGCGCCGCCGGCAGTGCCCGACGCATCGAGACCCAGAGCGTGTTGTGCGTTTACCGTTGTCGCCAGCGAATTCGCTACGCCGTCAAGCTGCGACAAGTACTTGGGAATGATTGTGTTGACGGAGCTCATAATCCCACCGATGTCACCGCCGGAAAGGTTGGCCAGGTAACCATTTGTCACGGTCGTGGGGTCGCCGTCGATATCCCACTTCAGTGTCACCGGCGTGCCTGTGTCGTCGACTTCCATTTGGTTGACGGTGTTGTCACGAACGATCGCAACTCCACCAATCATGACGGCAACAGAACCCGACTGCGTCGGCTGGACTGTGATCGACGCCATCGACGACATCTTGTTCACCAAGCTGTCGCGCTTGTCGAGAAGTTCATTTGGAGAGACACCGGCATTCACAGCAGACTTGATCGCGACGTTGAGGTCGGCAATGTTGCGCGCCATTGCGTTTATCGAACTGACGTCCGACTTCAATGTTTCCAGTGACGACGATGAGAGCTTGTTGAGACTGCTTGCAGATTCGCCGAAGACGGAGACGAGTGTCTTTGCCTGCTCAATTACCTGCGAACGTGCAGCGAGGTCATCGGGTCTATTTGCAACGTCGTCCCAAGCTGCCCAAAACTGCGCAAGTTGCGATTGCAAACCGCTGTCGCCGGGCTCGCCGAAAGCGAGCTCGACTGTTTGCATTGTGGTCTTCGTGCGGTCCATTTCACCTTGGTTGGCGTGTTCCTGAATACCACGCGTCTCCAGGAACTGGTCGCGGAGTCGCGCGATGTCTTCGACTGAAACACCTACGCCTGAGCGTGCCGAGGTTGACCAGAACGAAGGCGATACGTTGGCGCCGATCGATGCGAGTTCAACTCGCTGGCGGGTGTAACCCTCGGTGTTCGCGTTGGCGATGTTGTTACCGGTGGTTTCGAGAGCTTGACGCGTCGCGTAAAGCGAGGTGAGGGCAGTACTGAGTCCTTGGAACATGCAGCTACAGCGCCTCGTCTACGAGTTTGGCGCCGCTCTGAGATTGTGAGGTTGCGGTGCCCATAGCGGAGTACGCATCGACCGGTGCTTCATCGGCCGCGGGCTTTTCACCGCCATTTGCAAACCATTCGAGCGCGTCGCGAGCCGCGCGGTGCCCGCTGGACAACAGATCGCGATTGACTTGCGCCATCGTAAAGATCTCTTGTGTGTCTTCGAGAAACGCTTTCCGATGCTCTTCGAAGATGTTGTCCCAAGGAGCGGGAGCAACTGTTGCGAGTTCACGTAAACTGGCGCTTGGGCCGAGGCCGAGCTCAACAGCAAGACCGTCAACCGCAATAGCACGTAGCAGTTCAGTCTCTTTGAGTTCGTTGATGACCATCTCGACTTCGCGGGTCGCGTCCGAAAGAAAGCGCGTGCGCGACGACGAAAGGATCAGCTGCTCGGTCTCCAGCTTGAATAGCAGGAGCTGCAGTAGTTGGCGCTCGCGCCACAGAATGTTAGAGACTTCGCTCAGCCCCATGGGCACTATCCCTTGTGGATCTTTGATCCCCATGCAGCTGGAGATACCGGTTCAATCGGATGATCGGCATTCCGTTGCCGGATATGAGGAAATCCCGGGGGCCACACGCTTCAGGCCGCTCCTCGATGGTTTATTCATCGGCACGCCGGGAGCAAAAGTAAAGCGGCTAGCTCAACCACCTTTGTCCCCTCACGCGGACATAGTGCCCCTGAGGGGACAATGGTCGGGGCGGGTTAGCCGAGAACGCCCAAGGCAAGTGCCCTAGCCACTGCTTCGTTGCGGTTTTTGACTTCGAGCTTCTCGTAGATATGAATCAGATGGGTTTTGACGGTCGCCTTCGTCACCACGAGCGTCGCTGCGATTTCGTCATAAGTAGCACCATCAGCGAGTTCGGCAAGAACCTCGAGCTCGCGAGGCGAAAGTCCACTCTTGTTCGATGCCTCCTCGACGCCGACATCCATCGTCGGTCCGACCCGGCCGATCGTTCCTGCGGCCAAGGCAGGGGCGATAACCCGCTCACCGCGGGTTACACCTCTTATTGCATCGATCAACTCGTCCACCGAAGCCGAGCGCAACAGAAGAGCGTCGGCGCCACGGGAGATAAGGAGGGCCACATCTCGCCGGGCCGCACGATCCACAAGAAACAGAACTTTGGGCGGGTTCTTCAGTGCCTTCAGTGTTGCCAGTGCGTTTTGTTGCTTGAGATCCGGCGCATAGCCCGCGATGAAGAAGGTGCAACCGCTGGTACGGGCTTTCTGTACGCCATCGGTCGCCCGGGGGTAACTGGCCGTTACGGATATATCGAGGCGGGCCAACACAGTCTCGATTCCAACCCGGACCAGATGCAAACTGTCGATGACAATCGCCGAACCGGTCTCCATCTTCCGACGCTATCAACCATGGGGTTGATGGCGCCGGCGACATCCATCGAGGATGCGACAGCAATCCACCAATACGGTGGGAAAAGGTCGCGGCCTCGAAGCGGTGCAGCCACGTCACGTGGTTGTTGCACGACGTTAACCACTTTGCGCGACATTTCGCTTTAGGTCGGGCGCTTGGTCGACGATGAGGACTCCAGACAAGGAAGTCCATGTCCGGCGATAGCCAGACTTGGTCGATTGACAACGCAGGCAGCAGTTCGAGAGAACTGGTGGCGATTTTTCGCTTCGGTCTGCGATCAGGGATGAGTGTCACCTCGCACAAGTGCGGGTCTATTCGACGATGCCACTTATCAACCGCGAGGTTGATCAAGGGAAATGAACGGTTCTGCCGAGACATATGGCATGGCAACCATTACGAGGCGTAACACAGAGTCCGCAATTTCCGTCACCGGCAAGGCAAGCGAAGATGATCTGGTCCGCCAGAACATTCCGCTCGTCCACTACGCCGTGGCCGAAGTAGCGGCGAAGATCCCCCGCCACGTATCTCGTGACGACCTCGTGTCCGCCGGAATGGCAGGCCTCGCACAGGCCGCCCGCAACTTCGACTGCGAGCGTGGCATTGCATTCGACCGCTACGCATCAACCCGCATTCGTGGAGCGCTCCTCGACGAGCTCCGCAGCTGCGACTGGGCATCACGCTCAGTCCGCAGCCGTGCTCGTCAGGTGCAGTCGGCCGTCGAAGACCTTCAGTCAAAGCTCGGCCGTCAGCCGACAAACGCCGAAGTTGCCACTCAACTCAACGTGACCGAAGCAACCGTCGAAGCAGTGTCGGAAGACGTGCACCGCGCTGTTGTTCTCAATTACGACTCAATGGTTGTTGACGGTGGAGCCGAAGAGGTTCTTCCCGCCGACCAGCGTTCGCCCGACAACATCTTGATTGACCGTGAGCGTCAGTCATACCTTCACGACGCAATCGACTCGCTTCCAGAGCGTTTGCGCCACGTTGTCGAGGGCTACTTTTTCGAGGAGCGTCCAATGAAGGAACTCGCCGACGAGCTCGGCGTGACTGAAAGCCGCGTTTCACAAATGCGTGCCGAAGCCTTGGAGCTCCTCAAGGACGGAATGAACAGCCAACTCGAGCCGGAGGAAACAACCGAAGAGAAGAACGGTCCGACCCAGCGCATCGCGCGTCGAAAGGCTGCTTACTACGCAGCGATTGCAGCGAACTCGACCTATCGCACACGTCTCGACGCAGGTGCATCACAGCGTCGCGGACGTTTCGGTGCAAGCCACGCCGAACACTCAGAGGCCGGCGCGCAAATTCACAAGACAGTTGTGAACATCTAACTCGCGAACTCAAAAAGCCCCCGTACATTTCGTGCGGGGGATTTCTGCGTTCACTGCTAGTGCATCATTGTTTGCACTCGTCAACTTTCGTGGACTTAGGGTCTGTGTTGTTTTTGAACTGGGTCATCGTGTCCGCCTTGATCCAACCCCAGCCACCAAACTTGGTTTTGTAATCGGCTGCGGCCGCACCCGACGGCTTGTCGCCTTGTGTACGGAGCCACGTTGTATTGCCGGCAGTCGTGTAACAGATCACCCATGCGGTCCCATCCTTGGATGCGGACTTGTCGAGTTCACCAATCTGTGTCGAACTGGTCAAGTCTGTATAAAGCGGTGCAACTTCGTCGGCCAAGTTGCACATCCATGAGTTCGTGTGGTTGAAACTGCCACCCCGCAGCGAAGGATTAGTCTCCAGTTGGGCGCCGTTGGATGTACACGTGGTCGCCGTTGGCTGTGGTTTG
>JBBSGY010000198.1:0-5490 GCA_038253645.1 Acidimicrobiales bacterium | reverse complement strand
TGAAGTCGCAAATGGATGTGGTGTTCTTCCAAGCGTGCGGAGAGGTAGGCGAGTGGCGAAACCTGCTCGAGCGAGTCGGCCTCGATGTTCGAGTGGCAGCCGACCGCCATCGAAGCTTTCGTGATTACGCGCATCGCGCGGAAAATTGAGCGCTCCTTCGAGCTTGTGAAGAGCGATCGGGCCAAGAGGCGTTCGCGAAACCGAATCTGCAGAGGCGCATCGCCGAGCATCCTGGCAAGAGAATCCGTGACGGCCGAGAAGTCGCGTAGACCCGCAGTAACCATCCAGGTTCGGGCCGCGGAGGCCTCTCTTGGGTGCGCCACCTGGTCATGCATCTTTCCCAGAGTGCCAGGTGATCGGCATCTCGACCAAGATTTTCCTGACAAAGGGCACCTTTCGCCCTTTCGCTTGCTGAACGGCAACATTCCTGCAACACTGGCGGGCATATGAGCCTCCGCACCCTCACCCTCACCCTCACCCTCGTACTCGTACTTATGTAACGCACGCAACAACTCGCGTGCGTTCTCTCGACCTCCCTGACGGGGGGTCTTTTTATTGCCCGAATTCCGGGCGGCGAAGCCGGCCGGCGGGAATGTTTCCGGGCGGCGAAGCCGGCCGGCGGGAATGTTTCAGCTCTCCAGAAGTTTCAACCAGCGAAAGAAGACAGACGATGAAGATGAACGGTGGACAGGCCCTCGTCAAGAGCCTCGAGATGGCAGGCGTCGAGGTGATGTTCGGTCTACCGGGCGGCTGCATCCTTCCGGTGTACGACCCGATCATCGACAGCTCGATTCGTCACATCCTGGTGCGTCACGAGCAGGGTGCCGGTCACATGGCTGAGGGATATGCCCACGTCACAGGCCGTCCCGGCGTTGCCATCGTAACCAGTGGACCTGCTGCGACCAACCTCGTCACTCCGCTTTGCGACGCCTATATGGACTCGATCCCGATGGTCGCGATCACCGGCCAGGTGCCAACCAGCGCAATTGGTAGCGACGCCTTTCAAGAGTGCGACACAGTTGGCATCACACGCTCGGTCACAAAGCACAATGAGCTGATCACGAGTGCCGAAGACATCCCACGTGCTGTCCGCGAAGCGTTCCACATCGCGACCACGGGACGGCCCGGACCGGTTCTGCTCGACATCCCGAAAGACATCGTCGATCCCGCCAACCCGAAGTCGCAGATGGAGTGGTACTGGCCTGAGACCGTCGATCTGCCCGGTTATCAGCCGGTGCTCGGTGTTGATGCGAGCAAGATCCGCGAAGCCGCCGAGCTCATCATGAATGCAAAACAACCGGTCATTTATGCCGGTGGCGGCATTCTCAAGGCTCGTGGGGCCGAGTCGCTGCGCGAGTTCGCCGAGCTCATCAACACTCATGCCGTGACCACACTCATGGCGCGTGGCGTTCTGCCTGACAGCCACCCGCTTTGCCTCGGAATGCCTGGCATGCACGGAAATTACACGGCGATTACCTCGATGCAGAAATCCGACCTGCTCATCACCCTGGGCGCCCGTTTTGATGACCGCATCACCGGCCGCCTCGATGGCTTTGCTCCTGACGCAAAGATCATTCACATCGACATCGACCCGGCAGAACTCGGCAAGGTGCGCCGTCCCGACGTTGCGATTCAAGCTGACGTGAAGGTTGCGACCGAGGCACTGATCGAGGCACTAAAGAACGCACAACAGCCGGATCGTGCAGCTTGGCATCAACAAATAGCCGGCTGGCAGCGCGATTTTCCCCTTCAGTATGAACCTCACGTTGATGGTGACCCGTTGAAGCCGCAAGCCGTCATCGAAGCGCTGAGTGCATCGGCAGACGACACAACCATTCTCGCTTCAGGTGTTGGTCAGCACCAGATGTGGGCAAGCCAGTATTGGAAGTTCGAGCGCCCCTATTCATGGGTCAATTCCGGTGGTCTCGGCACGATGGGCTTCTCGGTACCGGCGGCAATCGGCGCGAAAGTCGGCCGCCCTGAAAGCACCGTGTGGGCCGTGGATGGTGATGGTTGCTTCCAGATGACAGCGCAGGAGCTCGTGACGGCCAGCGCTGAGCGCATCCCGATCAAGGTTGCGATCCTCAATAACGCCTACCTCGGCATGGTTCGCCAGTGGCAGGAAATGTTCTACGACGAGCGCTACAGCGAGGTTTACCTCTCGCCGGACCTACCCGACTATGTCGGTTGGGCGGAGGCGATGGGTTGTGTCGGCATGCGCGTCGACAATCCTGACCAGGTGCAGTCGGCAATCGATAAGGCAAACGAGATCGACGACCGGCCCGTGGTCATTGATTTCCGCACCGACGCGCGTGAGAAGGTCTACCCAATGGTTCCCCCCGGTAAGACCAACGACGACGTCATTGTCGGCCCATCGCAGGGAAAGGGCGGCTACTAATGGCTTTTGAAGAGCTTCAGATGCCAAATAGGCACCTTCGGCTCATGAAAAGGTGGGCACGATGAGCCAGGAAGTTGCGACTGAAGATGCGGTCGGCGTGCCCTTCGAGGCGTCGCGTGCCCAGACTGTCACGGCTGTCGTAGAAAACAAGGCCGGCGTTCTGGCCCGAATTGTCGGCCTTTTCGCGCGTCGCGGGTTCAACATCTTCTCGCTCAACGTCGCACCCACTGATGACGATCGGTTCAGCCGCATCACTTTCGTCTACGACACCCACTCAGCGCCTGTGGAGCAGGTAATCAGCCAGGTGAACAAGCTCATCAACGTCATTCACATCGAAGCTGTCGACCAGAAGAATGCCGTCGAGCGCGAATTGCTGATGGCCGTTGTCTCTGTGGGCGATGAGACTCGTCAGAAGCTCATCGATGTGGTCAACAGCTTCGAAGGTGAGGTAGCCGATGTAAGTGACAATTCATTGATGATCGTGCTTGCCGGCCAACCTGACAAACTTGACCGACTCGAAGACCTCGTCCGCCCTTTCGGCATCGTCGAGATGCAGCGAAGCGGAAGTATTGCGTTATCAAATCTCGAGCGCCGGCGCGAAGCCGTCGCGGTCAGTCAATAGGAGAACAGAAACAGATGGCAACCGTGCTTTACGAGAAGGACGCCGACAAAGTCTCATTGCCGGGCGCAAGGTTGCGATCATCGGTTACGGATCACAAGGTCACGCACACGCACTCAACCTGCAGGATTCAGGTGTTGACGTACGTGTCGGCCTGCGTGAAGGTTCTGCATCGAAGTCGAAGGCGGAAGCCGCCGGTCTGCGGGTTACCGACATTGCCCAAGCTGCTCAAGAAGCCGACTTGATCATGATTTTGGCTCCCGACACAGAACAGAAGGCGATCTACGACTCGAATATCGCGAACAACCTCAACGACGGTGACGCGCTGTTCTTCGCGCACGGTTTCAACATTCGCTTCGAACGTATCAACCCGCCCGCCGGTGTTGACGTCGCAATGGTGGCGCCGAAGGGGCCCGGCCACCTTGTGCGTCGCACATACGTCGAAGGCGGCGGTGTTCCTTCGCTTATCGCGGTTGCAAATGACGGCACCGGTAAGGCCGAGCAACTGGCGCTTTCCTACGCGCACGCAATCGGTGGAACTCGCGCCGGAGTTCTTCGCACGACGTTTGCAGAAGAGACCGAGACCGACCTGTTCGGCGAGCAAGTCGTTCTTTGTGGTGGTGTCACGGCGCTGGTCCAAGCTGGTTTCGAGACACTCACCGAAGCCGGGTACGAGCCCGAATCGGCGTACTTCGAGTGTTTGCATGAGCTCAAGCTCATTGTCGACCTTATGTACGAAAACGGCATCTCCGGCATGCGCTATTCGATTTCGGATACTGCGGAGTACGGTGACCTCACGCGTGGCCCGCGTGTCATCACCGACGCTGTGAAAGCTGAAATGCGTAAGATTCTCGAAGAGATTCGCAGTGGCGAGTTTGCGGACGAGTGGGTGAAGGAGTCCGAAAGCGGGCGCCGTCGTTTCCATGCGTTGCAGGCAGCGGGTGCAGAGCATCCGATCGAAAAGGTGGGCGCGGATCTTCGGGCGATGATGCCCTTCATCGCCAAAGGAAAGGGCCGTCCACAAGACGTCTCGGGAGGCTGAGTCGTCTCCTGCGTACGTATCTTTGGAAAACAAGTCTTCGAGAAGACATTCTGTTCGGCAACTACCGGGGTCCACGCGTTTTCGTGTCGGCGTGCTTTGTTGTGCGGCCACCTTCGTTCTTTTGGCAGTCAACGCCGACGCGCCGCTTTTCGGCGTGCGTGCGAACGCGGCATGGGCGACGGTCGAAAATCCGCATTGCGATGGCACTGTCGACGTGAAGTTGCACAATGGCACTCCGCGACCGGTCACGTTTGATGTGGCGGGTGACGGGAAAGTTGCACTTAGCCCGCGGGTCGTTGTTTCGCCGCGCAAACGCGTGAAGACCGTGTCGCATGTGATGACGAAGCCCACCGAAGTCATCACCGTTGATGGTCTCGGCCACCAGCTGACTACGCGCAAGATCGGAAAGCCGGACCCATGTCTCGTAGAGAAGCGCGTTGACTGGGGCACGCCTGCAACGCAAGACGACTTTTCCGGGACATTGAACCTAAGCGACTGGTACGTCTACGCCAGTCCGGACGCCAAGCACTACCCGAGGACGCCCGAGGCTGTCACGGTTCGCGACGGTCTCTTGCGAATTGCAGGTGGTGTTTACAACGTTCCGGGTGGACAGCGCGACGTGTCGGGAGGTGTCTCGCATCAGTTCGGACAGAAATACGGAAAGTGGGAGGTTCGCCTACGCGCTGATCGTGGCGAGGGTTATTCGCCCGTGGTCCTGCTATGGCCCGATACAGAGAAATGGCCTGACGATGGTGAGGTCGACGTAATAGAAGCACCTCCTACCGACAGGCAGTCGGGAGCGTCTTTCCTGCATAATGGCCAGAATGATGACAAAATCCAGCGAAAGGAATACTTCGACTGGACGCAATGGCATGTTGTCTCGGTCGAGTGGTTACCTGATCGAGTCACCGTTGCGGTCGACGGCGTCGACCAGTGGCACGTTTTCGACCCGAAATACATTCCGTCGACATCTTCGATGCATCTGACTCTGCAAAACGATCAGGGCGCAGAGTTCAGCGCCCCGCGCACGCCATCGACGCCCGCACGCGTGACGATGTACGTCGACTGGATAAAGGTCTACAGGGTGCCGTCATAATGAGTTTCGCAACCGACAACGACTACCTCGATGCCCGTGCCGACGCGCTACATACGTTGCGCAGTGCGCGACGCCGAAATCGCATTGCTCACGTTCACCTGTTCGACGCTTTTTACAAAGCCTATGTAGCGACCGTTCTGGGCGGCATTGGCTTGTACGGCGCCGCGGGTTGGCTCGGTGACGCACCGATAAGAGGTCACGCGCTTGACACCTTGAATTCAAAAGGCCCGATGTATCTCGGTGCAGTGGTAGCACTTTCAGTTGCGATTGGCTTGCGTTCCGCGGGCCGTGGGGGACCACTTGCATTTGAACTTGCCGATATTCGTCACGTACTC
>JBBSGY010000197.1:0-5497 GCA_038253645.1 Acidimicrobiales bacterium | reverse complement strand
GGCGCCGAGCAGCTCTTCGCCGTCGTAGGGCGTCGGTAATCGATGGGTGCCATGTACATTTCCCGCGTTATCGACCATGACACCGAGGATTTTCGTGCCACCAAACTCGATTCCGACCGCTAGCGCTCCGTCACTAATCACGTCAGAACCGTAACAACGCTCCGATCTGACCCATGACATCGAGATCCGCATTCGACCTGCAGAATTCGACATGACACTTTTGTGCGAGCGCGTCTTCGACGGCTTCTTCGATAACGTCTTCGACGAGGCTCATCTCCGAGCCGCACATCGCGCATTTGCGACCAAGAGTTGCGATGTACTGGCATTCATGACACCGCCAACCCTGAGCGACAAAGCCTTCCGAGACAAGGAGCGTGTCGACCCGCTTCTCAAAAATTGCCTTGAGCGTGTGGTCGAGCCCCGCAACGGACGCCGACGAGTCGCCGTTGGTGGATTGACCGACCCCCCTCGCCGGCAAGCCGGCACGGAGGCGCTCCACGAATTGACCTTCGGTCGCCTTTTCTTTCTCGCGAACGAGAACTCGTGAAGCTTCGATCACCTCATCATCGTGTGCATTCACACCAAGGTTCGCGCGGCCGGCAACTTTCGGACGCAAATACGCGTGCAGGTGGCGCTCGAGTTCGGACTTCAATTCCTCAGCTACACCGAGCACGAGGTGATTGAAGTGATGGTCTTTGTATACCTCGAACATTTGCTGAGCCGCGTGACGCAAATGGTTCTTTGCAAACGACGACGCGTGCGTTTTGACGTGATCTTTGCCCCAGTCACCTTTGTCGTCGTCGTGACGAGGAAGCGGATCGACGATTTCGTCCCGAAAGGTTACTTTGCCGACCTCGATCACCAGTAAGCGGGCGCGCTGTTTATCGGTAAGCAACACACCGAGCGTCTGGTTGTCGTCAAGCATGTTCTCGAGTCCTCGAACGTGGGGAGTCGAGTTGACGATGAGATGGTCTTCAACCGGCAATGGAAGTGCCACCACTTGCCAAAGATCATCGCCGGACACAAAAATCGCGAGACCTCGATTGCTGCCGCGCTCGAAGTCATGATGAACGAACGACGTAATGCGTTCCATCTCGGGTTCAAGGCTCGCGTCCGCATGAGCGTCGCGTATCATCCCTTCCAGGTGCTGGTAATAATCCTCCGCACGAATATGGTCCCTGCCATCCACGTTTAAGTAGAGCGAGACAACTGGCTTTCCGCCGCCCCTCCATTTGACAAGGCTACGGACCAGCTCGGCGCTGAGGACTTCCATGCACCACCTCCATCAGGGCGATTAGTTCGAGGCTACCCGCAGCCCCGGCTTCCCACCATCGGAACTTTGTTCCAATGCCTTGAGACTTTCGCCACATTCCTCACGTAACTACCCACATCGGGCGCTACATAAACACACCAGACCGTTAATCGCGCTCTAATCGGACAACAGCCGCAAGCAATTCATTCTGGCGTTTTGCCCAGTCAATGGCGGTATCCGACGATGCGAGATATATCACTTGAACCGTTGATGCGACTGAGCCAAGGAGATTTAGAAGTCGTAGCTGCATCGTTACGGGAAGACGGTCAAACGCCGCGTCGATGATGAGTGGAATCGACTCACCTCTGCCCAGTTGGCGCAACCACGCAATGCGCGACAACACAAACACTTCAACAGAATCTTGTTTGACACCTGACATGTCGAGCTGCGTATCCGGTACCTCCTCCGGATCCTCTGTGACGGACTTTGCCGCTTCTCGGACAGCTGCCTGAGTGAGCTGCTCGACTTTGCGGTTCGTAGCGCTCAATTCAGCAAACGCCTTGTCGCGTTCATCGGACACAATTGCGATCATCGACGGATTCGGCAATGGCACACGACGCGCTGCTACTTGTAGTTCAGCAAGACGTTCACCAAACTCCGCTTCATCGAGCTCGGCATTCTCCAACTCGTTGGTGAGGGTCTTGCGCGTTGCAGTCTCTTCTTCTGTTGGATCTATGATTTCTATCGAGCGCAACTCCCGAATCTCATGAAGCACGTCTTGATGATCGAGAACAGCGGCGGCGAGGTCACGCTGAAGTCGATCACGCTCAGGATTGACCTCAGGAGCAGGTGGTGTTTCTGCCGGAAGTGAACGCAACACTTGCACCAAATCAACCGTGTCGACTTCATGACCGATAAGCGCAACAGCTTGGCTGTAGATTTGCGCGCGTTCTTCTTTCAGCTCTTCAATGGAGTTCACTTCCCCGCGCTCGATTTCTGACCAAACCTCTTGCGCATCGACCAATGCTTGTTGAGCTTTTGGCATCGCAAAAGTGTCACTGTTTGCCTTGAGTTCCTCGACACGCTCACGAGCCTCTTCGAGGTCACGGCGAGCCGATTCGACGAGCCAGCGCGGCGCGCTATTGGGTTGGGCTACTTCGTTATCGAGACGCCTACCAACTTCGAGCCAAGCACGCGCGAGATCGGTCGCGCTCGGTTGAGCGGACTCTTCCCTCGCCGGCACTGCGGGCGCGAGCCGGTCAAGGAACACGCGCAGCTCTTTTGCCCGGCTGCGAATAGCCTGTGCAATCGCTTCGAGCCGACCAATCCGCTTGTCGCGCTCCTCGCTCGAATCATGCACGGGCAATGCGTCAACCTTTGTGCGCAAGTCACCAACCTTCGCGCGTGACGCTTCGTGCGCAATAGTAAGTTGATCGACCACGGACGATTCAACGGGGCTGCGCGGATTGCGCGCCTTTTCGAGCGCCGATTCCGCGTCTTCGAGACGCTTCTGCGCTTTATCCAATTCCGCGCGAGCAATTGCGATTTTGCCAGTCGGACCATCGGTGAGCATACTTGACGGAGGTGCGCCAACGGTGATGCCCGGCAAGTGCGAGGCACGCATGATGTTTTCGAGCGGCGTGCTCATGAGTCCGAGCTTTTCGACTGCTTCACCCGTCAAAGGTTGCACGGTGCCGCCGATGTCGACGTTGAACGTGAAACCTACGTCTGCACCGGTCATCACCGACTGGATGCGCGTGGCTAAATCTCTTCGTTGTGTTTCGTTGAACCCCTCGACGATCGTGAGCAGCGGATGAAACTCCATACGGAATTTCCGAGCGCTACCGCCCTCGAACTCGATGAGGATCACGATTCGGCGCGCGTCTTCAGCTGCTGCAGTGCAGCTCCCAGAATTCGACCCTCAACCCGCCGGCGCACAAACCCTGGCATTGGCACACGCAGTACAACTGTTAAGCGGTACACAAGTTCTGTTTGATCGCCGATCGCCTCAAACGCGTACTCCCCGACCAACGAGCGCTCGATATCGCCCTCGCTGAGATGCCAGTGAAGTGCTGCGGGTGCCTCTGCGTAGTCGTAATCAAGGGTGTACTGAGTGCTGCGGCCCATTGCCTCAGCCCAAAAACGGACGCTCGTGCCTCGACCTTGGTCGTCTCGACTTAGCACGTCGATCTTTTGGATGTCACTCGACCATTCGGGATAGGACTCGAAATCGGTTGCGACCGCGAAACAACGCTCGGGGGTTGCTTTGACCATCACCCGCTCTTCAGCCCGTTCAGGTTCTGCGACTACCGGTTGTTCTGCGACCACCCGCGTACCGTATCAAGGCACCCGGCCCAAGTGCTGGTCAGGGCCGCGAACCCATCCACTCCATTGGTGAAATTCAAGCGCTTCGGAAGTTCCGGCGTCGGACGCGTTTACAACGCCGCCAAAGCACTCGGACGAGTGCTTTCAAATACCCATGAATTGGTCGGGGTGCATAAGTTTCTTTTCGGGTGGTGGCGATGTCGGGTCGCGTCCTTGTCTTGCGTATTCCGCAAAGCAAGTGGTGTCGCTTTCCAGCCTGGGCAACTCACCCAGATGACGAGCCAGAGATTCGGCGAGCAAAACGTCGATCAATTCGGCAAGCTCCAGGGGTATCTCGACGTATCGGTCGATGAACCTCGGGTACGTAGTGTCAGCTTCGGCCGCGTGGTACTCCGCGATTTTCTGCGACATTCCGACATCCTTCGTCCGGATATCGAATGAGTATGAACGTTCGCGGCGATCCGCAGAGTTCACGGTCCTCACCGTCAATGTGCCACCCACGACTCCTTCCCGGCCGTGGTCGAAAACATGCCCGTACCCATGCTCGAGGGGACTGATCCACTGGACGCTTGCCTGAATCGACAAGCCGAGGATGTGCTCGTGCTCTCCCTTGGCGTCGTTTTGCTCGGGTCTCGGAAATCGGATGAGGTCGAGTACGCCTGCGTTCAGCAGGGCGGGTGCCGGCAGCTTGTGCCCGCTGTTCCAGTTTACGAACGGAACACCGGGCCGTTCGTGCGTCAGCGTGTATCTGACGTGTCCAAACCAGATCGCGCGCAGCCGAGACGGAAGGTCAATTGCACGCGTCGCGCAATTCCCGCAAAACGGGCTGCCCGTGTCTAAGACGCAACGAAATCGCCGGATCAACATTGATTTTCATAAGTCGATGAGCCTCGCAGCTTTCATTGTGGCTCTACAACTCACCTAGAATCGAGTTCAAGAACTTCTGCAACTGGTGAGCGAGCGTGTCATACGAGAGCGCTTCCGTCGCTCGCTGTCGGCCTGCTTCGCCGAGCCTGTTGCGCAACTTGGCATCTTGCAGCTTTCGCATCACGGCGGCAACATCGTTCACGCTCGCGTTCCCACGCACGATCAGGCCGGTTTCACCGTCTATCACGGCCTCTTCGGAGCCTCCACTCATGCCTGCGATCGACGGTACTCCCGCTGCGGCTGCCTCCACGAACACGATGCCGTACCCCTCTTGTTCCAGGCCGAACCAGCGGTCATGGCACGGCATCGCGAAGATGTCGGCCGCGCCGTAAAGATCGGGGAGGTCGGCATCATCCACGCTGCCGAGAAGGCGCGATGGCGAACGTGTCGTTTCGATCAGTTTTGCCAGGCGCTTTGTCTCCCGGCCCTTGCCGGCGATCAACACCTCTATGCCATCAACTTTGGTGGCCGCTTTGATCACGCGGTCGAAACCTTTTCGCGGAACCAATCGACTGACACCGACAACGAGCGTCGTGCCATCGGCCACCCCCCATTTCTTGCGCACTCGTTGTTTCTCATACTCTTCGAGCGGTTTGAAGCGATCGACGTCGACGCCCGGTGGAATTACAGCCATTGGAATCTCAGGAGAGTTTGCAAGCGCGCGCATTGGCTTTGCTACGTATTCACCGCTTGCGATGAGGCCGGCAGCACTTCGCGTTGTTCTCGCGAGCATTTGCTTGACCGGTGGGATCTTCGCCGGGATCACATATTCGGCGCCATGACCTACCAATGCATACGGCCGGTTCAGTCCGGGGCCACAGAGTCCAAGTGGGAACGCGGGGTCGAGAACAATGAGCTGTGCGTTCACGTTGTCGGCGAGCGCGTTGATTTGCTGCACGAGCGCTCGTGTCGGCAACAACCAACCTTGCCTAGAACGGACAACCCGGTACGTCTGTTCTGCATCGAAAGCCTCAGCACCGGCATACGGCGTCG
>JBBSGY010000196.1:0-5505 GCA_038253645.1 Acidimicrobiales bacterium | reverse complement strand
TTGGCGTATTGATCCCAAACAATATGAGTGACAAGAGCAACGACGTGGACGGCGGCATGCCTACCTAGGTCTTGACCCAAGAACAACGGCACTTGTCGTAATCGATATGGTTCCTTTTTTTGCAAACGAAAATCCGTATTGCCGAGGCGTTGTTCCGAATATTTGCCGCATCGCGAATTCGCTTCGGTCGCATGGGGGCACTGTTGCCTGGGTTCTTCCTGCGAGACGCGAAAAGATTTCTGATGCTGCCAAAGAGTTTTTGGGAGAGGAAGTAGCCAGCATGTTCAATGAGTCGGGTGGGGTGGTCTCTTTACGTGAACGTTTGTGGCATCAGTTTGACGTTCAATCAAATGACATTCTCGTCGAGAAGTGGGCGGCGAGCGCATTCTTTCCCGGCCATTGCCAAGTGCCACAAATGTTGGAAGATCGTCATATCACCACTGTGTTGATCGCAGGGACGGTGACGAATGTCTGTTGTGAATCCTCTGCTCGCGATGCGAGCACGTTGGGGTACCGGGTCGTCATGATCGCTGACGCAAATGCAACCGTTGATGACGTATCACACAATGCGACATTGCATACGATCTATCGCGCTTTTGGTGATGTGCGTCCGACTTCGGACGTCGGTAAGTTGGCGGTTGGACAACGTCACGTTTGACGTAACCCAGTTTCTTGTACCAATTGTTAAGTGAGATCACGGATATCCGCAACAGGTCATGGGGCCTAGGTCATTCTCAGGATGTTCTCGAGGTGCGTCACGTCGGGGATGATATATCTGATTCCTAACTCCGTTGCCTGCTCTGCCGACAGGTGTCCGGTGAGCACAGCGATCGGCGTAGCTCCTGCAGCGATCGCCATCTGCATATCGTTCTCCGCATCCCCGACGACAACAGCGTCTGAAGGCTCGACGCCGTGCTTCGCAGCCAGCATGCTGACAGCGAACGGGCTCGGCTTAACGAGGCTGGCGTCGAGGGCATAGGAAGACACGATGTCAATGAAAACGGAAGGGATGGAAAATCGAGGCATGAAGCGCTCTTGAAGCAGTCTCGGATGCATGCCGGTGACGATGGCGAGCGGATAGCAAGCCGCCCGATCAGCCGGGCCGCGCCGGAAACGACGTCCAGGTGATCAACGAAAGTAGTGCCGAAAAGGTGGCGTTCATAGTGGGCAGATGCCGTGGAGACGAGTTGCGGCCACTCTGTCAATAGCGCGGCAAGTTCTATCTCGTGCGGTTTGCCCCACTGTGACTTGATTCGCCTTAATTCCTCATCGGAATCAAGTTCAACACCAACTTCGGCCAGAGCTTGGTGGTAACACGCGACATATCCAGCGGTCGAGCCAACAGTGAATACGTCGTCCCAGTCGAAGATCAAGAGTTTGGGCGCAAGTTTTTCGCTCACGTCACCCCTCGGCCCAACGGCAGCACGGCCTTGCCTTGGAGCGCCCATCGAGTTGAGTCACGAGCGCCTGACACATGCTCGTGAGTCACCGGGTGCATGAGTATGTGGTCTCGCTGCGGGCTTGATCCAACACGCCGGCGCGGCCTTCGATGAGGAGCGTGTCGCCGAGCTTGCACGTCGCGTGGAACCATCCTTTGAAGAGCCGAGGTTCGGGTGGAAATGGAGTATTCAGTTTGTCATAGCTAAGTGAGTTGAGATTTCGACAAACGTCTTTGGAACAGTATTCCGCCGTCGCTGTATTGAACGAATAGAGATTGGATGACAGATACGCATCTACCGCGCCAACGTAGAAGAGTGCCGGGTACATCAGAAAGGTGATCGCTATGGCCCGTGTTTTCTTGCTGATGGACTGCGGTCGAGATGGCGCGAATATTGAGATGGCGACGATTGCCAACGCCGCGTTCCAGGGCCAGATCGCAGAGTTCGTACGCGCAAACACAGCGAGCGTGATCAAAATGCCGATGTGCATTGCAGCACCACCCCATCGTGCGACGGGCCGCAGACTCTGAAATAACGCGGCGATGCCGATAGCGATTTCGACTACGGGAACCAACACCACGAAAACGTCAGTCAAGAACGCCAAGCCGAACGCATCGGCGATGAAACCTCCACCTTCTATCCTCCAACCCACGCTCAGCATTTTGTGCAGGCCGGACCAAATCCATACTGACGCGAGAAGCCATCGTGTGGCGTGCATTCCGCTGGGCATCAACAACGGAGCGAACATCAGAACGGCAAGCGTCACCACTTCCGGTTGAAGCCGCATCTGGTCGCCTAGCAGCGCTCCTGTCAAGACGACGGCAAACGTTGGGGATCCAACGCGGGGCACAATTGCGGTGAGGATCGAACTGGCGATGAGAAACCAGGGCCAATTGATTTCGGCGAACGAATGGACGACTGCAAGATTGGGAAAGTCAGGTCTGTGATTCCAAAGTTTCCAAGTTGTGCCGATCGTCAAACATTGGGCAATTGACGCAGCCTGAACGATTCTCCGGGCGCGGGTCACCTCGTCGGAAAAGGTGCCGCTATCCGTCACTGACTGAGGTCGCCAGGTAGTCCACAATGAGGCAATCATGTGCCTGTGGGGCCGGCCGGGTGAGTGATGCTCGTTAGTTGTTTTAAGTTGCGTTGGACGTGAATCATGTGAATGTGAGAATTGAAGGTATTGGTTGAGTATTCAGCAATTCGAGGTCACGGCTGCCGAGGCCACGTCGTTCACGGAACGCATTGGCCAGTAGCGCGGCCTCAGGCGATGCTCTTGTTGGTCCATGGAATAACCGGTACGCGCCACGAGGTTGGTTACTTCGATCTGGTAGCGCAAGAGCTTCAAGGCTGCGGCGTCGCGACGTTGCCTATCGATTATCGAGGTCATGGCGAGTCGGCGGTCCCGATCTCCGCTCTGATGTTGTCGGGCGTGATGCTGGATATCGAAGCAGCCTGGAATTACGCAACGTCGGAGTATCAGGAGTCAATCGTTCGACTGATCTCCGGTGCGAGTTTTGGGGCGGGCGTGTCGTGTCTTTTCGCGGAAAGTTCCCCGACTGTCGACGCCACGTTGTTGTCTATGCCGGTTCTGTCGTATGTCGACGATCTGTCGCGTGCAAATCCCGCATGGCGGCAAGACTTGCCGCAAGGGTTTATCGGATACCAGGGCAACAGACTCGATGCTTTGCTGTTGCCGGAGCTCTACTTCTTCGACAAGCTCATCAACGACACGCCGCTGAGTAAACCGCTGACGATTCTCCACGGAATCGCGGATAGTGACGTCCCGTTCCAAGCGAGCCTTGACTTCGCCGCAGCACGCGCGGGAGTTGTGGTTGTGGGCCTCGAAGATATGGATCACGGCTGGACGGTCCCCGGCGATCTTGCACGAAAGACCGAACGCAGTTGGGAAAATCAAAGAGTTGCCGGTTCTAAAACTGTCGAGCTCGTGTGCAACTTAATAGCGGCGTCTTCATGAAGACGGATCGGGTGGGATGTGGACTAATAAGGGTGGGATGACTTTTTCGGAACGCATTCGTTCGGGTCCGCCGCCTGTCGGCACAATTGTCTCGACGCCCAGTCTCGACGTTGCCGAGGTTCTGGCAACCTCTGGCTTCGACTGGCTGTTTCTCGACCTCGAACACGGCGCAATCGGCCCGACCGAGGCGCAGCAGATTTTGCAGGCCGTCAGCGGCCGGGTGCCGGTGATCGCGCGTGTGCCTGAAAACGCCGAAGTGTGGATCAAGAAGACACTCGACCTTGGTTGCAACGGCGTCATAGTTCCGCAGGTGAATACTGCAGATCAAGCGCGTGCTGCGGTTCGTGCAGCCAAGTATCCGCCGATGGGCGAACGAAGTGTCGGCGTCGGCCGCGCACAGGGCTTTGGAACTGCTTTTACGAGCTACGTATCGAGTGCAAACGCGGCGACGAGCGTTGTTGTGCAAGCCGAGCACATCGACGCTGTCAGCAACATTGAATCCATCTTGGACGTTGATGGCATCGACGGGGTTCTCATCGGGCCGTACGATTTGTCCGGAAGCGTCGGCCAACTTGGTGACGTGGCGCATCCCGATGTTCAACGGGCAGTGCGGGCGGCATTCAACGCATGTAAAGCACACGACGTACCTGTCGGCATTTTCGCGCTTGCGGCAGACACTGCCAAGTCGATGCTAGAGCTGGGATACGACTTCGTTGCGGTTGGCATCGACATGGCAATTCTCGCGAATGCGGCTCGGCAAATGATTTCCGAGACGCGTTAACGCCCTCGTTTCAGAAAATTCTCCTGGGTTGTGAGTGAATCAAGCGATGTCATGCGTGAAAGAAACACGCGACCGTGTAGGTGATCAACTTCGTGTTGAACGACCCGCGCGACGTAACCGGTAAACGTCTGCGTAACTTGGTTCCATTCGGCATCGCGGAAGCTGACGGTTACTTCGTTCGGGCGTGGTACGATTCCGAGAAGGCCCGGAACACTGAAGCAACCTTCCCACTCTTCGACTATTTCGTCCGACATTGCATCGATGACCGGATTTGCGAGCCGTATCAGCGGCGACTCAGGGCGATCTGGAAACAGTTCGGTCTTGCGGACCTCGATCACGGCTGCCGCAACACCGATGCCGATCTGCGGTGCGGCGAGGCCCGCTCCACGCAGTTCGCGCAATGCTTCGGTGAGTCGGTGAAACATTGGTTGTGTTTCGGCGAAACCCGCAACTGCGGGCGCGGGTTGTGCGAGTAATGGATCCCCGATTGTGGTGATCGTGAAGTCAGTCATGGCGTCGTCCTACCTCAGCTCATGCGCCGTTATCATGTCGTTGCATGAATTTGCAGGTGGTGGATTCGCTCGGTGAGCCGGTGGGCCGGCACTGGCAGCGACTTCAGAACGCGCGCAGAGGAACGTTTCGCGTCGCTGCACCTCTGTCTGGAACGCCGTTGCCGATCTATGAGTGGATCGTCGCACACGCGAGGGAATTCGATTGGAACGATGTTGAGTTTGTCTTGATGGATGAGCTCGTTGAAAATGGAAAGTACGTCAGCCACGAAGACCCTGCGAGTTACGAACGTTTCGCTGAGCAGCACTTTCTCGGGCCACTCGGTCGCGATATTCCTGTCATAAAGCCTGAACTCGAAAACATCAGCTTGTTCGACGTGGAGATCGATCTCTTGATTCTCGCAATCGGAGTTGAGGGCAATTACGCAAACGTCATGCCGGGAACGCTGCTTCAAACCGGCTGGCAAATTGCGCAATTGACGCCGGCGTTTCGTGAGGTTCACACCTCGGCGAATGGCGCATATGAGAGTGCGGAGTTTCGGGAGTTTGGAATGTCGCTGGGTCCGCAACAAGTTATGTCGGCAAAGCATGTGCTTGTAATCGCGAGTGGTGGCAGTAAGGGTCCGCCGTCAAATAAGTTGCGCGCATTTCAGCGAGCCAGGGGCGTTGCTCACAAGGCGCCGGAACGAGGTAAGTAACCGATACTTTTGAGTTTCGGCAACACAGTGAGCAGCGTCATCTGGCCGTTGAAATGTCCAAGTTATTTGACGGCGGGCCCTAAGCGTGATCTGGTCA
>JBBSGY010000195.1:0-5519 GCA_038253645.1 Acidimicrobiales bacterium | reverse complement strand
CTAGGGCAATGAATTCCATCGGTGGAATCAAGCCGCGCGTCGGGTGTTGCCAGCGAACGAGTGCTTCGACGCCATCAAGTGCATTTGTCTGGAGATTGATCTTCGGTTGATAGTGAAGAACAAGATCGCCCTGGTCGATCGCGTTTCGTAACTCGCCGAGCATTGCAAGGTTTGTCGGCGCATCGACGATTCGTTTTGGATCGAAGATCGCTGCTCCTTGGTGCAAGGTCTTTGCCTCGTACATCGCGACATCCGCATTTCTCAGCAGCGATTCGGCTTCGTTCCCGTGATTCGGTGCGATCGCGATGCCAATGCTCGCCTCGACGGCAACGACGATGTCATCGAGGACAAAACTGTCGAGCAGTGATGCGAGCAACCGATCTGCCAAATCCAAAGCTTGGTTGGGCCCGTCGACGTTTGGTAACAAGACTGCGAACTCGTCGCCGCCAAGTCGCGCGATTGTGGCGTCTGATCCGGTCAGCGCGACGAGTCGTGCGGAGACTTGCTGCAACAGCAGATCACCACAGTGATGTCCGAGCGTGTCATTGACCTGTTTGAAGTCGTCGAGGTCGATGATCATGATTGCAGCGCATTGATTGTGGCGCTTCGCGGACGTAATGGCGCGTGCGATATCTCTGGATAGGAGACTCCGATTGGGCAGGCCGGTCAGGGGGTCGTGCGCAGCTGCGTGGTGGAGCGCTCGTTGGTAGCGGCGCAGGCTCGAGCTACCGATCAGTATCAGCAGCAGCGCTGCTGCGAGCATTGCAATCGGTGCTGCTCCGAATCCACTTTTCCAGCCGGCATCGGGCTTCGTCGATGAAACCACGACAAGCCATTCGTTGGCATTGTTATTGCCGCGCGCGAGCCGTTGAAACGCTGACCGGCGATTGCCGGCGGTCACGAAGCCCTCTTCGCCGCGCGTCTGCGGGAGTGTGCGAAACGAAGTCTCGCCAGGCGATCCGAGCGCAGAGTCGATTGTTTGTTGATGAAGGCTGTCGATTACGACCGTGCCGGTCTTTGCGTCGACAACGGAAACAACAAATGCTCCAGAATGTTGAGGAGCGCTTGTCCTGAAGCTGTCGATCGTGATTTCGAAGTGAACGATTCCTCGACGAACTCCGTTGTCATCTACGACGGGTGTCGAGTTGGAGATGACCCATTGCTTTGTATCAAGAGAGAAGTACGGCTGCGCCTGATACACCTGACCCTTTTTCAATGCCATCGTCGGCTGGAAGTACGGGCTGCCAGACTCATCGGGCGACAGGCTGTCCGCCGAAAGAACCTTGCCGCCGGCCACGCATGCGACCTCGGCGCCGCTCGAATCGATAAGACATGCTTCGCCGATGCGCTTCGGGTACATGTCGTGAAGGTGCATGAGAGCTTCGTTCACACCGAAGAGAGTGTGTGGGTTGGGCGTCGTGCTCGTACGATTGCGCTTTGCAGCCTGTTGCTGCGTGAAGTAGTCGTCGAGCGCTGGGTTGTACGAAGTGAGCAGCGCAACTGACCGTGCTCGTTCGAAGTATTCGTTGATCGATGTCGCCTGCTCGGCAGCGCCGGCAGACAGTGAGTGATCTAGGTCGCCGGCTGCTCGTGCGCGGGTACTGACAACCGTGGTCAGCACGCTCAATGCAAGAAGCAGGAGACCTGCCAAGAGTCCGACGACCCGAAGCCAGCGTGAGCCCATCTCGTGCTGCCTCCTCTGAATCGATCGGTTGGCGACCAGCCGACCTGGCCGTCAGCGTTCTCATCGACGCCTTAACGAGGGGAGATGAGGGGCGATTGGCCAGGTCGGCATCTTTCAGAGGATCAGGTCAGCGAACTCGCAGGTCGAGAGCTTTCAAATCCAAGGGGCTGCATCCGGTGACCGCTTCCCCTGAGGCGGTGTGACCTGAAAAGTGGCCGTCTCGGAATTGCGAGCCCGTGGAGCCGTTGGCGCCGTCGACATCGATTCGTACCAATTTGTAGTGGCCGGTTCGCCAATCGGAAGGCACGTTCACCTTGCCGTTCAGATCGAGTGGAACAACCGATTCATGTGACCATTGGTGCTTCTTGTAGATGAGATGTGCCGATGGGTGCGGGAAGACGTGGACGAAGTCGAACTCGACGCTTACCGAAGTACCCGGGTGCACCGAAGTGCTCGAAACCGGGCTGAGGAGGTCAAGTGCCGGCACGTGGGCGGGCGTTGATTCGCATTGGCGATTTGACGCCGACGCGATCGAGGGACTTAGTAATGCGAGGCAAAAAGAAAGAACAGCGGTTGCGAGTGCAAATCGGAATTTCATGCGCAAAGCTCCTAAAGCTTCCGGGGACGCGGCGACCCTAAGCAACAAGCCCTGTGGAAGGAAAGGGGCTTCAACTTCGCAAACCGCCCGGCAGGTCCTCTCAACTGCACGAACGCGGCCAAAAGAATGCACAAAAAAGGGGCCCTGCAGCAGGGCCCCCTTTTTCAATCTTGGCTGACGCTTGTTATGCGCCGACCATCATTGGCCATGCGGCCGTGTTTGCGTCAATGTCGATAAGTGGCACGACAAGCTTGTTCTTGTCCTCGAACTTCTCGCCAAGCGCTGCCATTTGTACCTGGGGTGAACCCTTCCCCTCGGCACGATTGGTACGGCGCTCCTTGCGCTTGCCGGCACGCTCCATTGCGATACCGAGACCGATGAGTCCGGTACCAAGGCCTGCGAGTGCAGCGGTGTTAACACCGGTGTGAGCAAGTTGTGCCGACTTCACGACAACCGGGGCCGGAGCGGGAGCGGGAGCGGGAGCTGTGAGGTAGACGACCTCTGGCTTCACTTCTTCAGTCTTGACGACAATCGGAGCAGGAGTCTCTTCCTTCTGTACCACGACGATTGGCTTCTCCGGCTTCTCCGGCTTCTCCTCGTTGATGACTTTCACAACTTCCTTGGGCTTCTCGGCCTTGGGGCCGCAGTCCTTGACCTTCTTGCCGTAGTCGGTGCGCTCTTCTTTGATGACCTTCGTCTCGTCGCCGCAGTTGTTGCCCGAGTTACCGACACCGATGTTGCCGCACCCCGAGTTACCGACACCGATGTTGCGGGAACCGGAGTTACCGACACCGAGGTTGCCGGAACCGGACGTAAGGCCACCAAGGCTAAGGCCAGTAAGGTTGCTGCCGCCCCCGCCGTACTTTGATTCGAGCGTCTCGATATGAGAGCCCTTGGACATTGACGTGAAGTGGTCGCCGCCACCCCCACCGCCATGGCCATATGAGGATGCACTTGCCACTCCAGGTGATGCCGCTACGGCGAAACCTGCAGCAGCGGAAATGCCTGCGATTTGAATAAGACGCTTACGGTAAGCCACGAATAAACTCCTGAACTGGGAACTTGCACCGAATTGGACAACAAGAAAAAATCTCGCTGACGGCGGTTCCCAGAAATCAGCTCTGGATACATTTACCCCCGTGGCTTCAAGATAACCACTGTGTGTAGCTGCGATGCAAGACGGCGGGCGTGACGATTGTGTGACGGCTTTGTTTGTTCCCGACATCTTTCGTGCCGGTCACTTTGAAGTTGGCATAGACGTTGACAGTTACGGGGGGGGGGTGTCTCCAATGAGCAGTTCCTCCTTGATTTCATTGATTCACAGCTCACAGCGCTGCGCAATCGCGACTGGAATCCCGAGGCGACGTCTGTTTCGTCCTACATCGATTACATCAATACAAATGTGCACAATGGAACGCACATCGACGCGCCTTCGCATTTCATCGCCGCTAGCGGCACCTTGTCACGTCTTGACATGACCAATTATGAGCTGCTTCGAACCAGGGTAGATCGCCCGAAATCGTGTCGATGAGTGCGTATGGGAGCAGGCGGTTGTAGTGCCCTTTGGATGTTCGGCAGGTCCAGAAGAGTCGTGTCGTCCAGAGTGCCCGCGACGACTTGGTCCCTCAGCATCGCGGGTACCGCTTGGAAGACGCACGTTCTCCACAGCGATTCGATGTCGTGTGTCGTGTACGGGTCTGCCACCGGAAGCCCCAGCGCGACCATGACGCGGCCACATTGCCCGAGGCCTTGCACACACCTCTCCTTGAAGGAAGCAGTGTCAGGAAGCGTCCGAACATCCGCTGGGTGCTGCGCCGGACATCTTCCCACCGGCTCTCGGCGCGACTCGTAACCCGCGACTATCAACGCTTGGTTGCTGTCCAGCTCCTCGCCATCCCTCACCTGCACTCCGACCTCAGTATCTGGGTTTGCACGACGCCATACATCCCCGCGCTCTGTATAAGTGGAAGCTCGTCCTAAGAACTCGTCGACAGAGCTTCCGCTCGCAGGAGCATCAAGCATTCTGCTGTTCGCCAACAAAGCTCGTTGCACTTGCCAAATAGCAGTAATTCCGAGTTCGGCGCGGCCGCGGGCAGAAAGCACGATGTCGTTCGCTTGTCTCATCGGGTACAAGACGTTCATCGTCTGCTGCTCAATGAAGTCTTGCATCCAGCGATCAGGAAACATCGACTTGTCAGGACTCATGATCTCGGGACGTAGCTCGTAGTCCAACATCCATGTACTGTCGAACGGGAACCGAAGCGAATCGCGCCAAAGAGCAGGCTGGGTAGCAAAGGGCGCTGCGACTATGTGTGACGAGGCATCGTGGATATGTTCGTCGGTAGCTCTTTTGACGTTTCTCTGGTCATACCGATCAAAGGCTTCGGATGGCCAACGATCTCGGTCCATCGACAAGGTCATCATGTCCAGGTACACGATGTACGTGGTGATGCTTGCCAGAGAAACGGCAACAATTCTGATGCCTTTCCTTGAACGTGGCCCACACGGGGCGTGCGCCACCGTCTCCTCGCCTATCTCCACTGCAAGCTCGGGATAGGCGAGCAGAGCCCTTTTGCATGCGGACGTGAACCTGGGTCTCCAGTTCCGATAAGGCACATGAGTATTGCTAATTGGATCGTGCGTCATTCTCCAGGCGGTTAGCTCCAATAGAAGTTGGTTCAATTTCGGGGAATGCTGTTGTCCCCATGGCCGCGGTTGCCTGGCATTTTCGAGTCTTCGTAGTAGATCGCCTTGCAAAACGTCACCAATCGTTATCAACGGCGCCGACCATCATGCTCGACAGACGGAAGGGTGCAGCCAGGCGAGGCTGAGAACCTGTTGCCTCTTGTCGCCAGCGGGTGGATGTAGAAGGGAAAGCATTCTCGAACCAGTGAATAGCGGTTTCTAAGGGACAACCGCTCGAATGACCGGCGGACATCTCCGGGCCGAAATGATCGGCTTCCCAGATGCACAACCAACGGGACCATCGCCGGGCGAGATTCTTTGATTGCTCATTTGATCTGTTTACCGATATTGCTTACGGGCCTCGACGGTGCACCGGCACGAGCGGTGTTACGCCATATCAACAACAGTGCCATTGCGGTGACGAGATAGACGCAGGAATAGAAGGTCAAAGCGCCGAAATTGCCGGCCATGCTTGCCGCGAAACCGAACATAGCGGTGACGGCAAGACTGAGGACTTCTTCGAGAAAACTCGCGAGCGAACTTATGGTTGCG
>JBBSGY010000194.1:0-5531 GCA_038253645.1 Acidimicrobiales bacterium | reverse complement strand
GTGCAATCGCCGATCTCTACAGCTCCCGTAGGCAATTCCGGATTGCTCGTTCCTTCAGGGCGCGCGCGAACCGTCCCCTTGATTTCAACAACCCACTCCGTGCGGGCATCGACGGTGCCGTCAATTACGCACTGCACGATTCCTGACGCATCGCGCAGGTCAACGAACGCTAGGTGCTCGCCATGCTCGCGCCGCCGCGCCACCCAGCCGCAAACGGTGACCGAACGGCCGATGTCTTCAGTTCTGAAAACGCCGCAAGCGTCTGTGCGCATTGCGGTTACCAGCACTGAGCGGTCTGCGTGAATCATCATTGCTTCGTGTCTCCGTCTAGTTCGCGGACTTCGTCGTTACCGAGGACCGCAAAATGTGTAAAGCCTGCATTTGAAAGTCTCTCCAACTGTGCGCGGCGATTATTGGCTGCTCGTTCGGTGCGGACGTTCGTTGAATCATCCCGCAATTTGTTTGCCGCGGAAATGACCGTGGCGGGTGATTCGTTTGCGTGTAATAACACCAAGCGTTTGCCGTCCCTATTCAGTTCGGCGCTTTCGAGCAGGCTGTCGAGCAGGCTGTCGAGACGCTCGAAACCGATCGACATTCCCGTAGCGGGAACGTCGATGCCCGAAAGTTTGTTGATCATGTTGTCGTAGCGACCGCCTCCCGCGAGCGTCCCACCGAGCTCCGCGTGCATGATCTCGAACACGGGACCCGTGTAATAGCCCTGTCCGCGCACCACGGACACATCGAGCGAAACGCCGATTCCTGGTTCATTTGCGTGGATCGCCTCTTCGATAGTGCGCATGTCTTCGAGCGCCTGCGCGTCGACCCCATCGCCAAGCGCATTTGCTACTGATGCAACCGAATTCTCGGCGCTGAGCGAAGCAACTCTGTCCATTAGATTTGTGGCGGCTGACGCGTTGAGTTCCGCAAGTTCTTTCGTCACGCCTTCGGCGCCGATCTTGTCGAGCTTATCGAGGATCATTAACACCGCGGAATTGTCATCCGTGAAGCCCGACCTTTGCAGCAACGAGTCGAGCAGCTTGCGGTGGTTCATGCGCAGGCTGAAGCCTTCCAGACCGCACGCACGAAGCGCCGCAATCGTCGCGCACACGAGTTCTGCGTCGGCAACGGCGCTCGGGTCGCCGAGGACGTCGATGTCGCACTGCGTGAATTGGCGATAGCGCCCCTTCTGCGGCCGTTCGGCGCGAAATGCGGGTGCAATCTGAATCGCCTTGAAGGGAAACGGCAGCGCCGCCTGATTCGTTGCGAAGAACCGCGCGAGCGGAACGGTCAAGTCGTATCGCAGACCGAGATCCGTTGCCTCGTGCTCTGTTTTCGGAGCATCCGCCGTCCAGTCGAGTCCGCGCCTCAGCACCTTGTAGATCAGCTTCGTGTTGTCGCCGGCCTCCGAATCGAGGAGGCGCGAAAGGTCTTCGAGCATCGGGGTTTCGACCTGCTCGTAGCCATATGACTCAAATGTCTGAAGAATTCGTTCTTGAAGGAGTCGGCGGCGGCGGGCCTGCACGGGCAGGACATCGCGCATACCGCGGGGAGGTGCCGGTCTTTGGCTCATTGTGCTGGCCGAGCGTAGTGGCTGCGAGCTGGGCCGATCGTGAGTTCGTGTCTAAGCCACCCGAACGGGTGGTATCCTGTTCGTGTGCTTGCGACTCGAACCGGCAACGACGTGAAGAGCGTCCTTGAACCCGCTTCGATGGTTGTCGCCGTTTCCACGGTGATCCTCGCTATGCGAAACAAAAGTGATGCGATGTGTTTGTCACTGCCTCTGGTGAAACGGACGCGTGACCCCCATCGTGGCCAATGGGCGTTGCCCGGCGGATGGGTCGGCAACAGCGAGAGTCTCGAAGGGGCAGCCTCTCGAACTCTTCGTGAAACCACCGGACTGCGTCCCAACTACCTCGAACAGCTCTACACGTTCGGTCAACCACAGCGGTCGACGGCAAGCAATGACGGCCGCGTGATTTCGGTTGTTTACAGCGCTCTTGTGCGTAGCAATGAGGCCGACGAGGGCGAAAACGTCCAGTGGTTCGACGTCAACGAGATTCCGGACCTAGCGTTCGACCACAACGAGATCGTCGAATACGCGCTTTGGCGACTGCGTAACAAGATCGAGTACGCGCACGTGGCGTTCTTCTTCCTCGGCGATACGTTTTCGCTCAGTCAGTTGCGCGAAGTATTTGAAGTCATTCTCGGGAAGAAGCTAGACCCGGCGAACTTTCGCCGTCGAGTCGAAGCAACCGGGACCATAGTTCCGACCACGCAACGTCTGGAGGGTGGACGCCACCGGCCACCTCGCCTTTATCGCAGCGCGCCATCTGTCGACCCTCAGTCGGCAGGGCCGGCGGCTTAAGAGAATCAGAAGGACGCAGATGCCGGCAATCGAGCTTTCAACAAGTGGACTTTCAACAAGTGGACTTTCAACAAGTGAAATGACTGCTTTGAAGACGTGCAACTCGCGCCTGGACGAAGCCCCGTGGGCGTTCGACACTTCCATTCAGTACGGCCCCGGTTCAAGCCAAATAGATGCGGCGCCGTCGACCACGCCTGTTCAAGGTGGAATTCCTGAGGATTACCGCAACGCAAGCGCCGCCGAACTCAATCACCGCATTCGTATCGCAAAAGACGCACTTGGCGAGAGATTGGTGGTGCTGGGCCACTTTTATCAGCGAGACGAAGTCGTCGAACATGCAGACTTCATCGGTGACAGCTTTCAACTTGCTCGCGAGGCTTTGAGTCGCCCTGCTGCCGACTACATCGTGTTCTGTGGCGTGCACTTCATGGCCGAAACTGCAGACGTGCTGACACTGCCACATCAGGCCGTCGTACTCCCGAACCTCGCCGCGGGCTGTTCGATGGCCGACATGGCCGACATCGACTCCGTGCGTGCATGCTGGGCGCAGCTGGAATCGGTGTTCGGTGAGCAACCCGCAATTCCGGTGACTTACATGAACTCATCCGCCGCGCTCAAGGCGTTCTGCGGCGATAACGGTGGAATCGTCTGCACCTCTTCGAATGCGCAGCGTGTTCTCGAGTGGGCGTTTTCACGCGGTGAGCGTGTTCTGTTCTTTCCTGATCAACATCTTGGTCGCAACACTGCAAAACACATGGGTGTTCCACTGTCTCGCATGCCGCTTTGGGACCCACGCAAGGCGCTTGGCGGAAACACCATAGAAGCTCTGCATGAGTCGCGGGTTTTGCTGTGGCGTGGATGGTGCTCAGTGCACAAGAGATTTACGGTGGAGCAGATCGCGAAGGCACGCAGGGACTTTCCCGGCGTGCGCGTGATCGTACATCCGGAGTGTCCCATGGATGTTGTCGATGCAGCCGATGAATTCGGTTCGACTGACTACATTCGCACGGCAATCGAGAACGCACCTTCGGGACAAACCTTTGCGATCGGCACCGAAGTCAACATGGTTCGGCGCCTTGCACGTGCGAACCCGCAACTCAACATCTTCTGCCTCGACCCGGTCATCTGCCCGTGTTCGACCATGTATCGAGTGCACCCGGCATACCTTGCATGGGTCACCGAGGCTTTGGTTGCAGGCAAGGTGGTCAACCAGATTTCGGTTGCCCCCGACATCGCCGGCTCGGCTCGCGTCGCTTTGGAAAGAATGCTGGAGGTGGCTAGATGACTCGCGAAGTCGACACGCTGATTATTGGTAGCGGAATCGCCGGACTGTTCACAGCGCTGTGCGCGGCCGAACGCGGCTCTGTGGCGCTGATAACCAAGTCTGCGCTTCAGGAAAGCAACACTCGGTACGCGCAAGGTGGGATTGCGGCAGTGCTGTTTGACGACGATGAAGTCGAATCCCATGTTTCTGACACCCTCAGCGCAGGTGCCGGGCTCTGTGATGAGGAAGCCGTACGCGTTCTGTGTGCCGAGGGCCCGGCTCGCGTCCGCGAACTCATTGCACTTGGTGTCGCGTTCGACCGTGACGGTGCCGGGCTCGCGCGGGGGCTCGAGGGTGCCCACAGCAAACCTCGCGTGCTGCACGCAGGTGGCGACGCGACGGGCGCGCACATCGAGTCAGCGCTTGCGTCCGCTCTCGCCGAGCTCCACGTTTCGATTACCGAGCACGCGACGTTGATCGACCTAGTTGCCGAAGGTGATGTCGAAGGTGGTGGTGGTGGTGGTGTTGTCGTAGGTGCTCAATTCGCTGACGGCGACGGCAATCGATTCACGGTTCATTCGCGCTCAGTTGTTATCGCGACCGGTGGCGCCGGCCGGGTATACGAGCACACAACCAACCCCGCGGTAGCAACCGGCGACGGCGTTGCAGCAGCGTTCCGAGTAGGCGCGGTTGTGCGAGACGCCGAGATGTATCAGTTTCATCCAACTGCACTTGCGCTTCCCGGCGATCCTTTTCTCGTGTCCGAGGCAGTTCGCGGCGAGGGTGCAATTCTTCGCAACAACCATGGTGAATCGTTCATGGGTCGCTACCATCCGCTCGCCGATCTCGCTCCACGTGACGTTGTTGCTCGTGCGATCGCAACCGAGATGTCACATCAACATGGCAAGCCGGTTGTGCTGGATGCAACATCACTTGGCGCGAAACTCCTCGCGGACCGTTTCCCGAGCATCAACGAGCAATGCGCTTTGCGGGGCGTCAAGTGGTCAACTACCCCGGTGCCTGTGACACCTGCAGCGCACTACTGGATGGGCGGAATCGCTACTGATCTCTACGGCCGCACGAATATGCCTGGATTGTTTGCCGTCGGTGAGGTCGCGTGCACGGGTGTGCACGGAGCGAACAGACTCGCTTCGAACTCGCTTCTGGAAGGCATCGTCTTCGGCTCCAGGGCCATATCTGCGATCGCCGGCGATGAAGGTCGGGCCTTGCCTACCTTCATTGCTGACGAGCTGCCGCGTTTCGGAGGAGGCGTCCTTCAATGCGAGATCGAAGAGCTGCGTCGATTGATGTGGGAAAACGTCGGCCTTGTGCGAGATGAGCACGGCCTCGCCGTAGCAGTGAAGCAACTCGCTGAATGGACGAGCACCGACACAACGGTCAGCAACATGTTGACAGTTGCGCGCCTGATCACCGCCGGCGCGATGGCCCGGCTCGAAAGCCGTGGAGCGCACTATCGAGAAGATTTCCAAGGTCTTGATCTCCGACGACTCAAGCCCCGACGACTCAAACTAGGTGCTCCACGGCATTTCGAGTGGGTCGCATGCTGAGTGAGATCGTCGAGCGAGCGCTTGCTGAAGATGCGCCATGGGGTGACGTAACAAGTCAGTTGCTCGTTCCGGAACATGTTCGGCTAACGGCAGCGATGACGGCACGAGAGCACGGAATTATGTCGGGCGCAAGTGTGCTGCAGGAAGTTTTTACGCGAGTCGGCGCGTCGATTGTCATCGACACTGATGACGGCAACAACTTCGAGGGCTGCGAGATTCTTGCTCGTGTTGATGGCCCGGCGCGCGCAGTTTTGCTGGGCGAGCGCGTTGCACTGAACTTCGTACAGCGGCTTGCGGGCATTGCGACTATGACTGCGAAGTACGTCGATGCAGT
>JBBSGY010000193.1:0-5545 GCA_038253645.1 Acidimicrobiales bacterium | reverse complement strand
GACGTCAAGACGGTCGACGATTCATGCATTACGTCGTCGCCGAGAAGGACTGCGAACGGCTCGTCACCCACGTGCTGCTTCGCCATCCAAACCGCGTGACCGAGACCCTTGGGCTCGCCTTGACGCACGTAATGGAAGTTGGCCATGTCGGCGATGCGGCGCATCTCTGCCACCGAATCCGTCTTGCCGGAACCCTCGAGCATCGCTTCCAGTTCAAAGCTGCGGTCGAAGTGATCTTCGATGCTGCGCTTGCCACGTCCGGTGATGATCAAGATGTCGGTGATACCTGCGGCTACGGCCTCTTCGACCACATACTGAATCGCGGGCTTGTCGACGAGCGGCAGCATCTCTTTCGGCTGCGCCTTGGTTGCAGGGAGAAAGCGGGTGCCAAGGCCCGCTGCGGGAATTACGGCTTTCGTTACACGGGGAGTCACGTAACGATTCTGGTCGAAGCTGCGTTTTCATGCCAGATGAACAGCCACGAACAGGGCCGGGTAAGCTGGGATTTACCGATTTTTACCTGGACAAATCGTCGCGAATGAGCTTGGAGTTACGAAAAAATGCCTACCTACGAATACGCGTGCAAGAGCTGTGGCACACATATCGAGGTTGCACAATCGTTCACAGACGATTCACTCACGACGTGTGAATCGTGCGGCGGCGACTTGCGCAAGGTTTTCGGGGCGATCGGCATCACCTTCAAAGGCAGCGGTTTTTACAAGAACGACAGCCGTCCGTCGGAATCGAGCAGCTCCTCGACTGGCGAATCGAAGCCCGCAGAAGCTAAACCTACAGAGACGTCAACTTCCGAGAGTAAATCCTCGGAAAGTCCGGCTTCCACAAATAAGTCATCCGAAACACCGGCTTCCACAAGTAAGCCATCGGAGAGTCCGGCTTCCACAAATAAGTCCTCGAGTCCAGACTCGGCGAAAGCCGGCTGACTCCTCTCGTTTCGAGTTACGCGCTCGCGACCTCCACAAATTAATTTTTCTCAGGAGTTCTCTTTTGCGTACGTTCCCGAATCTTCATCGTTTGCGCCGTCTGCCTATCCTCTGGTGGGCTTCGGTCATCGCGCTTGCGTTCGTGATCGGATCACTTGTCGCCGGAACCGTCTCCCGCGCCGAAGCCGCCGCGCAGCGCTATGAAGGCGTTGTGCACGTAGCGGTTGCGGCGAAGACGGTCGAACCCGGTGCCATCATCTCGGCCGGCGACATTCGTTACGACGACCGACCACGCGCATTTCTCCCTGACTCCCCCACGGTCGACAACCCTGTTGGTCGTGTTGCGTCCAGTGCAATGGTTGCCGGAGAAGTCTTCGTCGATGCCAAGCTCGCGCCAGGCGGGCTCAGCTCCGTCGCCGCTTTACTGCACCCGGCGGAACGGGCGGTGAGCGTTCCGAACAGCAAGGTAGGTCTGAGGTTGAAAGTAAATGACAGCGTCGACGTCATAGGTTCTTTTGGTTCGACCGATGAAACCGCACTTACGCTTGCTGAGGCGGCAAGGGTCGTGGACGTTTCCGAAGACTCGGTGACGGTCGCAGTCGCAAAATCCGAAGCCCCTCGAGTCGCTCTTGTGGCAAGCAAAGGCCATGTCTCGCTGGCTTTGAGCTCGTTCGCTCGCTGACCGTTTCCGGTCGCCCTACTGTGACCACGGTGACTGCGGCGACCGGAGAGGAGATAAAGACCGAGGGCCGTTCTGTCCGCCGTCCTCGCTGGTGGCTCGAAATCATCTACATCCTGGTGCTTTACGAACTTTACAGCGCCGTACGCAACATCAGTGGGTCAGTCCTCTCGGTGACCACCGCAACTCAACACGGCATCGATGTGGTGCGGCTCGAGCGCACTGTCCACATGATCAATGAAGTCACCGTTCAAAAGTGGTTCCTAGGCAGTCACTGGTTCATCAAATTTCTCGACGTTTATTACGGGACCGCGCACTTCGTCGTGACCATCGGCGTGCTTGCCTGGCTGTTCCGCACACAGGTGGGGCGCTACAAACACTGGCGCAACGTCATTTACGCGACCACTGCGTTCGCGCTTATCGGGTTCATTTTCTATCCGCTCGCCCCGCCGCGCCTCTTGGGATCGGAATACGGGTTTACCGACACTATTGACACTGTGGGCGGCCTTTGGAACTTCGAGTCCGGCACGGTCAAGAACATCTCGAACCAATATGCCGCGATGCCCAGCCTGCACGTCGCGTGGTCATTGTGGTGCGCCCTTGCGATCATCCCGATTCTGAAACATGCATGGTCAAAGGTTTTGATCGGCCTCTACCCAGCGCTGACGATTCTCGCGATCGTCGTCACCGCCAACCACTACTGGCTGGACATCCTGGGCGGAGCGTTCGCATTTGCCGCCGGATATGTGATCGCAACGTCGATTGAACGCGTTAGACGCACTCGCCAGGCCGCGCCTCGCCTATCTTCAGCTGCGTGAAGCACCTTGAGTCCGATGCGGTAGCCGAGGCGATCGACCGCATCGCGACGCCGGTGGCAGCTCGAATCGACGAGTTGCTCTCGACCGAAATCGACCGTTGGTCGGCTTTGGATCCGGCGCTTCGGGAGCCGTTGACGAGCCTTCGCACCCTCGTCTCGCTCGGGGGCAAGCGCCTGCGCCCGACGTTTTGCTACTGGGCCTTCATCGCAGCCGGAGGAGAGCCGGACGACCCGACCGTTGTAGATGCCGGCGCCGCCCTTGAATTACTGCATTCGTTCGCCCTGGTTCACGACGACGTCATGGATGATTCGTCACAGCGTCGCGGCGCGGACGCGGTTCACGTCGAGTTCGTAAAGCGCCACATCGCGCAAGGATGGCTCGGGGAATCTCGTCGCTTTGGCGAGGGCGTCGCGATTCTCGTCGGCGACATGGCGTTCGTCTACGCGGACTTGTTACTCGCACACGCACCGCGCCAGGCAATCGACGTCTTCAACGAGATGCGCGTCGAGCTGAACGTTGGTCAATACCTCGACATCTTCGCGACTGTGAGCAAGGGCGCGTCGCGTGGCATGGCACAAAAGATCGCCCTTTATAAATCCGGTAAATACACCGTTGAACGGCCGATGCACCTTGGTGCAGCACTTGCAGGAAAATTCGAAGAGCTTGGCGATTCATTCAGCGCGTACGGCTTGCCGGTCGGCGAGGCATTCCAGCTTCGCGATGACTTGCTGGGCGCGTTCGGTGACGAGTCTGTAACCGGCAAACCCGTGGGTGGCGATTTGCGCGAAGGCAAGCCGACCGCGTTGCTTGCGATCGCCGGCGAGCGTGCCGAGGGCGTCGCCGCGAAGTTGCTGGATGAGCGATATGGCGCAGACGACCTCACCGACTCCGAAGTAGAAGGTTTGCAGCAGGTGATCATCGAGACCGGAGCGCGCGACGAGCTCGACGACCGTATCGATGGCCTGGTGGCCGTCGGGCTTTCCGCTCTCGCAACCTGCCCGATCAGCGAGGACGCCCGGCAAAAACTCACCGACCTCGCCTATTTCATCGCAGGCCGCGAACACTAATGCCGCGCGTTACCCGCCTCCCTCGCAAGCTGTGTGCGCAAAGGGCCCGTTTTCGGGGGCTTTGCGCACACAGCTCGGGGGCCGGCCGGTGAAAGTCGTTGTCGTGGGGGCCGGGCTGGGCGGATTGTCGGCAGCGTGCCATTTGGTGGGCGCCGGTCACGAGGTATCCGTGGTCGAACGGTCATCCGTACCCGGGGGTCGCGCCGGACTGATCGAACGTGACGGCTATCACTTCGACACGGGACCGACGGTTTTGACTATGACAGGCATTCTTGGTGCCACGTTCAACGCAGCCGGCTCCGAATTGTGTGACTACGTCGAACTCACAACACTCGATCCGGCATATCGCGCGTGCTTTCCCGATGGCAGTGAGATTCGGTGCCGCAGCGGGGTCGACGCAATGCGCAATGAAATCGCATCCGTGTGCGGCGAAACGGAAGCTGTCGCGTTCGAAAAATTCTGCAAGTGGCTCGGCGATTTGTATCGCATCGAGCAAGCCAACTTCATCGACCGAAACTTTGATTCACCTGCCGACCTTATGACGCCGCTCAAGCCGGTCATCGAACTCGTGCGCCTGGGCGGGCTCCGCAAACTCTCATCCGTTGTAGACAGTTACTTCAAAGATGACCGTTTGCGACGAATATTTTCATTTCAAGCGATGTACGCAGGGCTGTCGCCCTTTGAAGCGCTCGCCATCTACGCGGTCATCACGTACATGGATTCGGTCGAGGGCGTTTACTTTCCCGCCGGGGGAATGCACGCCGTCTCGCGCGGGCTTGCAATGGCCGCGGAAAAAGCCGGAGCCGGATTCACATACGACACGTCGGTAAAACACATAACGCGCAGCAACAATGGCGTGCAGTCTGTCGAACTCGATAACGGCGAACGCATTGCGACAGATGCGGTCGTGCTCAACGGTGACTTGCCGGTTGTGTATCGCGAGCTTCTGCCCGATCTCGAACCGCCCCGCGTAACCAAACGCGGGAAGTATTCGCCGAGCTGTTTGGTGTGGCTCGCAGGCGTAAAGGGTCGAATCCCGCCGCGAACTGCGCATCACAACATTCATTTCGGCGGTCAATGGCGCGAGGCGTTCGACGCCCTGCTGCGTGATGGACGCCCAATGCCAGACCCATCGATCCTCGTAACGGTTCCCACGCACTCAGATCCTTCGCTCGCTCCGCCTGGCCGCAACTCGCTTTATGTTCTAGAGCCGATGCCTAACCTTGACGGCCATGTCGACTGGGCGTGGGAATCGCCAGAGCGTAAAGAACGCTTGATTCGCCAAGTCGAATCGTGTGGTTATCCAGTGGATGTCGAGATCGAAGACGTTGTCGATCCGGGTGAATGGCAAAGGCGCGGTATGGAACGCGGCACGCCATTTGCGCTCTCGCATCACTTCTTCCAGACCGGTCCGTTCCGTCCGAAGAATGTCGAAAAGCGAGCGCCGGGCGTGTTCTTCACCGGGTCGGGAACGACACCCGGTGTCGGTGTTCCGATGGTTCTGCTTTCCGGCAAACTCGCCGCCGAGCGAGTCAACGGATACGCGAGATGACAACCATCGAGTCGTCTTACAGGACGTGTCGGAAGCTCAATTTCCGTTTCGGATCGACATACTTTTGGGCAGCGTCGGTTTTACCCGCCGACAAGCGGCGGCACGTGCACGCGTTGTACGCGTTCTGCCGGTACGCAGATGACATCGTTGACGGCCATTCGTACACGGCCGACCGCGTCGGCGCGTTGAACCACTTTGCCGAGCAGTTCTTTGCCGACCTGGAGCGTGGTCACTCAGATGATGAGGTGCTCGCTGCAGTCGTAAAATCCGTTCGTGACTTGAGCATCGACCCAACTTGCTTCCATCGCTTTCTTCATTCGATGAAGATGGACTTCACGATCGGCAAGTACGAGACCTTCGATGATCTCATGCGCTATATGGACGGGTCCGCCGCTGTCATCGGCGAAATGATGCTCCCGGTGTTGCAGCCGAAATCCGCAGAGGCGCTGGAACCGGCGCGCAAATTGGGAATCGCGTTCCAGCTCACG
>JBBSGY010000192.1:0-5545 GCA_038253645.1 Acidimicrobiales bacterium | reverse complement strand
TAGTGCGCCCCATTCCAGAGAACTTATATCCGCCGAGCGGGCTCGTGGGGCTGTGCGGCGACAAGCCGTTTTCGGAGACCATGCCAACTTTCAGCTGCGCGCCGACTCGGTCTAGCCGGTCGCGGTCTTGTGACATCACGACGCCGTTGAGTCCATAGGTCGAATCGTTTGCAAGCTCGATCGCTTCCGCCTCGGTCGCGAACGAAACAACCGGAAGCACAGGGCCGAAGGTCTCCTCCGTCCAAACACGCATTTTGGTTGTGACGTTTGTGAGCAGAGTCGGCTCATAATAAGAACCCTCAAGACCATCCGGACGACGAGCTCCAAATACGACGTGCGCGCCCATCCCGATCGCATCGTCGACTTGTGATTCGACGACATCGCGTTGACGCTCAGACACCAGTGGTCCGATTTCGGTTGTTTCTTCCAACGCTGGACCAACGACCGTCCGCCGAGCGATCTCAATCAGTCGGGTGATCACCTCATCAAAAAGCGACTCCTGGACAATGAGCCGCTTTATTGCGTCGCATGATTGGCCACAGTTCATGAAACGCGAGTCGAAGATCTGCTGTGGAACTGCATCGAGATCCGCGTCTTCGAACACGATGCACGCAGCCGAGCCGCCAAGTTCGGCTCTATATGGAATGAACCGTTTCGCAGCGAGATGCGCGAGGGCTCGCCCCGTGCTGGAGCTGCCCGTGAAGGACAACATGTCGATGTCAGACTCTGTAATCCACATCCCAACGTCGGATCCGCCGTGTAGAACTCGAAACGTGTCATTGGGGATCCCGGAATGATCGATCAGATCTCCGAGCATCTCCCCAAACAGTGGGTTGTAGTCCGAATTCTTGTAGACGATTGCATTACCTGCAATCAATGCCTGACTACATTGGAACGCGACGGCCAAGAATGGAAAATTCCACGGAAGAATGCACGCAACAACTCCCCAGGGTTCGAAGTGAACGCGATGTATTTGCGAATCGTCTGCGTACACGTCCTGCGGCGCCAGGTGTTGCTCTGCCATCTCAGTTTGTGCATTCAGGTACCCGATCCCCCACTCGACATTCGTACGGGCACTCGCAATTGGTCGCCCGGTCTCGGCTGCGATGAGTTGTGCGATCGTGTCAAAGCGGTGACGCGCAACGTCGGCAAAGGAATTCACGGCACCGCAACGTTCCGCCAGCGGTGACGCAGCCCATGACTTCTGCGCACGATGGGCGGCCGCTACCGCGCTCGTGACCTCGTCTTTGGTGGAACTTTCGACTGATCCAAGTTCAGCGTGCCCATTGGAGGGGTCCGTAGAGACAATTTTCATACGCTGGAGTTTGCCACCAACGCGACTATTGCAGAGCGTTCTGAAGGTCTGCAAGTTCGTCTGGTGTTAGCTTTCAATCTGCGGCGGCTGCGTTCTGCGCTGACTTGCTCAGACTTCGTTGCACCGGCGATCACCGAACTGACTGCGGGCATTGCGGCAAGGCCCGCTATCGCGAACTCGAGCAGCGAGTGGCCGTGCTTCTCCGCGAGATTCGTTAGTACTTCCAGCGCGTCATAGTCGAATCGGAGATGAAACGCCTAGTCAGGCGGTGCAGGCTGGTTGCGAAGTACATGCCACTCAACAGATCGCGCGCGAGTGTGAAATAGGGAATCATTCCGCACGTTGCCCTCATCGATCAGTTCAGCCATCGCAGTCATCGCCTCCACCGCGCGCAGCATGTAGACGCTAGAACCCACGTGGCTCGGTGTTGCCATCGTACTTGTCGCGACGGCCGCGTAATACATTGCCGAGGAACTGCTCCGACAACTGAAACTGTCAGATCCGAACGGCCCAATGGCGCGTATTCCATGTATGCCTTCTTGACCCGGTTGGCCCATTAAATTATCCGGCGATAGACATGACCTATGAGTCCGCAATACGACGCGATCGTGATCGGAGCCCGAGTCGCCGGAGCATCGACAGCAATGCTCCTGGCCCAACAGGGTCTAAGTGTGCTGTTGGTCGATCGTGTCGGCTTTCCGAGCGAGACGATCTCGACCCATATAATTCAACTTCCCGGCGTTGCGCGGCTGAAGAAATGGGGCCTTCTCGACAAGCTCGTAGCCTCCAACGCTCCGCTTATCCGAAATATGTCCTTGGATGTCGGTGACATTGTCTTGCCGGGATCACCTCCGGCGTATGGCGACGTCGGCGCCATCCTGAGCCCTCGGCGAACGATTCTTGACCCTGTACTCATCGAGGCGGCACGTGAAGCCGGCGCAGAGCTGCGCGAACACTTTACGGTTCGTGAGATCGTCTTCGACGGTGACCGTGTGACAGGCATCCGCGGCTGCGAGAAAGGTGGCGAACTCATCACAGAGCTCGCGCCAATCGTGATCGGCGCCGATGGCAAACACTCCTTGGTCGCAAAAGCAGTCCGTGCGCCGGCCTATGCGGAACATCCCCCACTCACAATCTCTGCGTACTCGTACTTCAAGACCGACGAGTTCAGCGGCGGAGAAAACTACGGACGCGCCGACCGCGTTTGTGGGATTTGGCCGACCAATGACGGTTGCGTCATGACTTACGTCGCTTGGCCGATTGCGCAGGAAAAGCAATTTCGCGACGACGTCGAGTCGAACTTCCTCGCGACCGTCGACCAAATGGGTACCGCAGGTGAGCGCATTCGCGCTGCGGAACGGACCGAGCGTTTCCGCGTCACAACAGATGTACCCAATTTCATTCGTAAGCCCTTCGGAAATGGATGGGCGCTGCCACCCGAACGTGCGAATCTGCTTGCTTCCCTTGCCGGCAATCAGCAGGAAATCAATCGTTTCCACGGCCTTCTCGCCGGATCTGTTTCTTTTGACGAGTACTTCGGCAAGGACAATCTTGCGCGCATCATTCCCACGGAAACAGCCTCCGCCTGATGCCGGTCGAACATCCACAGTACCCGGTCAATCTCAACATAACCGGTAAGCCGTGCCTCGTCGTCGGCGGCGGAAGTGTCGCCGCGCACAAGATCGACGGGTTGCTTGCCGCGCACGCAATTGTCGATGTCATCGCTATACAAATCAACGCCGAGGTTCGCACGCGCAGCATCCGAAACGCGCGCGAGCGTGCGTATGAACGCGGAGACGTCAATGACTACAAGTTGGTTGTCAGCGCGACAAACAATGCCGACATCAACCGGTTGGTCTTCAAAGACGGTGAAGCTGCCGGCATTTGGGTGAATTCAGCCGATGACCCGAGCAACTGTGCGTTCACTCTGCCGTCGGTAGTGCGGCGCGGCCCGGTGATGGTTGCAATGAGCACCGGTGGACACAGCCCTGCTTTCGCGACCTGGATGCGCAAGCACGTCGAATCCGAGATCGGCCCGGAGTACGAGGAACTCGTGATGCTCCTCTCGGATCGACGGACAGAAATGAAACAGCTCGGTATCGGCACGGAATCCGTCGATTGGACGCCTGTGTTCGAAAAGGAAGTAATCGACTTGATCCGTAGCGGAGATGGTGAAGCCGCACGTCAGCAGATAAGGGATATCACCACGCCACGCGAAATCTGACCAATTAGGTCAACATTGGCTTCTATACTCTCGGGTCATGTCCCAAGCGACGCCCGAAGAAGTCAAAGCGTCGAGTAGGCACCTTCGGGGCTCGCTTTCGACCGAACTCACCGACACTGAGAATCCGTTCAGCCACGAGTCGGAAATCCTTCTCAAGTTCCACGGCATCTATCAACAGGACGATCGCGACCTTCGCCGTGAGCGCACACAGAAAAAGCTCGCACTCGAGTACATCTGCATGGTGCGCGCCGCCATTCCCGGCGGTGTACTGACCGCCGAGCAATACCTCGTGATGGACAAGCTTGCCGACGAAATTGCCGACGGCACCTTGCGCATCACAACGCGACAAGGCCTGCAATGGCACTTCACGCACAAAGACGGACTGCGCCCTCTCATCTCCACGCTCAACGAAAACCTCGTGAGCACACTCGCAGCTTGTGGTGACGTAGTGCGAAACGTCATGTGTTGTCCGGCTCCGTATCACAACGATCGTCGTGACCACATCCAACGAGAAACGCGGGCGCTCGCGCAACGATTCCGCCCACGCACGGGAGCGTACTGGGAGCTTTGGGTTGATGGTGACAAAGCTGCTTCGGCAACTCCAGCCGAAGTTGAAATCGAGCCGCTTTACGGCGACACCTACCTGCCGCGCAAATTCAAGATTGCGGTCGCGTATCCGGGTGACAACTGTATCGATGCCTATACGCAAGACTTTGCTGCAGTTGCGATCCCCGGAGCAGACGGTGAGATTCGTGCGTTTACGATTCTCGTCGGCGGCGGGTTCGGTGTCAGTCACGCAGACGACACGACGTACCCGCGTCTTGGGACGCCGCTCGCGACCGTTGCACCTGACGACCTCGGCGCAGTCGCCGAAGCGGTCGTGATCGTGCAGCGCGACAACGGCGAGCGCGGCGACCGCAAACATGCGCGCCTCAAGTATCTGATCGATCGCCTGGGTATGAATGTGTTTCGCGAAGCTGTCGAGAAACAGTTCGGCAGCGCGCTGCCCGATCCGGAGCCGATCGTTTGGGAAAACGCCGAAGACCACCTGGGCTGGCACGAACAAGGTGACGGCAACTGGTTTCTCGGTGTCCGCGTCGAGTCCGGCCGGATTGCCGATAAGCCGTCAGCGTCGGTGCGCACTGCAATTCGTGACATTGTCACGAAATTCGCGCCGGGTGTTCGCTTCACGCCGAATCAAGACATTCTGTTTACTGACGTTTCCGAAACGCACCGCGCTGAAATCGATGCGATCCTTAAGCACAATCGCGTGGCCAAAGCGGAGGATTTAGCGCTAGTCGTGCGTCACGCACTTGCGTGCCCGGCATTGCCGACTTGTGGACTCGCTCTTACCGAAGCGGAACGTGTGTTGCCGGAGATCGTCGAGGAGCTGCACAGTGCAATGACTGATCTCGGCTTGGGCGATGAGCCACTCACCTTTCGAATGACCGGATGCCCCAATGGATGCGCGCGTCCTTACAGCGCGGAGATCGGTCTGGTGGGTCGCGGTAAGAAATCGTACGACGTATTGCTCGGCGGCAGCGAACTTGGTACGCGCCTCACCCAGACATACAAAAAGAACGTGACCCGTGCGGAAGTCGTCGAGACTCTGCGGCCCCTCCTAAGTCAATTCGCAGACGATCGCAAGCCAGGTGAACGCTTCGGCGATTTCTGCGATCGCGTCGGCATAGACGCGCTCGCCGAGGCTTAGTCGCGAGCGCGCTTCGTCTGTCGCGTGCAGCCGGATTCCTTACAAGGAACGGAACGCACACAACACGCATGTAAGCATGCGGCGGACCCTTACGTTGGAACAGATGTGAGAGCTTGGGAGATATGCGAATCTCGACCTTTCCAGTCGGCAATGTCATTTTAATGCGATCGTGACTGTGTATCTGGTTGGCGCAGGTCCGGGCACGCCCGATTTAATGACCATGAGAGGCGCTGCCCTACTTGCCAAAGCGGACGCTGTGATCCACGATCGCCTGGTTGGTGAAGCCCTGTTTGAC
>JBBSGY010000191.1:0-5546 GCA_038253645.1 Acidimicrobiales bacterium | reverse complement strand
GCAAACGACCCGACGGGCCGCAACCTCGACTGCTGCCGTGTTTGACTGAGGTTTTGTGCTGTCGAAATGGCGATCGCGGCGGGTTCCGCGGCGCAAACTCCCATCCCCTGGCTTCCCTGGTCAAATCACGCACTTTTCCGCTGGGCAGCCATATCGAGGAGTGCATGAAGCCGCCGCTTGGTGACATTCGGGTTGTACAACACCTCGCTCCAGGTAAACTGCCCCGGTAGCCAACCCGTGGCGGCAGCCACTCGGGTCTGCCGTGTCGCGTCGTACACGGGCTGACCGTGATACCGCCGGCCGTCTAGTTCTAAGAACACCCCGGGCAGCTTGAGATCGACCCGGGCGACAAACACCTCGTCGCATCGCGGACCTCGACCTGACACTCCGGCGTAGGAAGAGTGGGGTCGGTTGCGATGAGCTGAACCATTAGCGTTTCGAGAAGACTCTCGGTTGCCGGCACGCCCGGTGGACGCTGCTTCAACACGCGACGCATTCGGGCGACGCCCGAAACTCTCACCGCGCCGAGCCGGGCGAATTCAGTCTCGATTTCGCCAACCGTTACAAGCTTTTTTCTAATCGCAGACTCGAGCACCTGCTCCCAAACGATGTCGTCGAGTGAGGCTGCCAAGTCGATGACCGTTTGCAGACCACCGGTACAGCGGTAGCCATCAACCGTTACGATTTCAGACAGCGCACGGATACTTGCACTGGTGCGTTCTGACGCCGTCGCAAGCGTGACGAAAGGCTTGCGCAACGTCACGTTGTCGAGCTCATAAAGGACTCCGGCGAGGCTGCCGCTTGCAACACCGCCGGTTACGACGACACACGCAAGCGCCCGCTCAATCGGCGTCGGCGGATCGCCTCCTGCGATGTACGCGCCGCGGCCGGCAGGTTGCCAAATGCCGGACTTGAGTTTCCAACGAAGTGCGCCGGGCGTGATGCCCGTGCCAGCACTTCGGCGCGTGTGAACGGCCGTCTCAACTGCAGACCTTCTTTGACTCAGGGCTTTGTGCTGCAGAACCGCACGAAATCGGCGGATAAACGACACAAAGTCCCTAGTGGAACGAAGGGCCCGGCACGACGGCGAGCCGAAAAGCCCGGTTAGCGCTTTTCGCGTATCTTGGCGGCCTTGCCAAAACGGTCGCGGAGGTAGTAAAGCTTTGCACGGCGGACGTCGCCCCGTTGGACAACCTCGATCTTTGCAATGACCGGTGAGTGAACCGGAAACGTGCGTTCTACGCCTACGCCGAAGCTCACCTTGCGGACGGTGAACGTCTCGCGGATTCCAGAACCTTGGCGACGGATGACATCGCCGTGAAATACCTGAACGCGCTCTCTGGTGCCTTCTACGACCCGAACGTGCACCTTGAGGGTGTCTCCGGGAGAAAACGCTGGTATGTCATCACGCAGGCTCTGGCGATCGACCAGATCGGTGGGGTTCATGGCAAATCAACCTCGGGTTTGGAGAGTGGGCCGAGCGTCACCGAACGGCGGAGCCAGAGTAGTCGATGGGCCGGTCCCCTGTATCCGTCCGATTTGGAGCCATTCGCCATCATCGAGACATCCCCTGAATACGAAGTCAAGGTTTTGAATGACATTAGCCAGTGGCTCGCTCCACCCCGTGACCGAGATCCCCGACTCCCCCATTGTCGCCCCTAGAGGCGGGCCCCCGAGCACGACCGATCGCATCCGAAACGCGCTTGCGCTCGTACGCGCGCTGCGTCTCCGGTTCGTCCGCAACCTGACGATCGGAGCGGGTGCCGAGATACGCGGCGTTCTGCAACTTTCGATTCTCGGTACCGCGACGATCGCAAACGCGTTCGGTGCAGACGGGCGCCATTTGCCGGCGCGCATTTCGGTCGGTAAAACCGCAACGCTCAACATCGGTGACAATCTCTACATGAACTCCGGTGCAACGATCACTGCGTGGCATGAGATTCGAATCGGCAACAACGTGATGATGGCGCCCGCGTCGACGATCATGGATGACAACCGTCACGAGGTTGAGCCGGGTAGTCCGCTCAGCGACGGACCCACGGTGATCGAAGACAACGTGTGGCTCGGTCGTAACGTTGTCGTACTTCCCGGCGTAACGATCGGTGCAGGTTCGGTTATCGCGGCGAATTCGGTCGTTGCGAAGAATATTCCGAGCTCGGTTCTCGCAGGCGGCTCCCCCGCGAAAGTGATTCGTCCGCTCGACATCCCCGCCGGTTGGCGTCGAACTTAACCAAAACGTTCGAGCAATTTCTGTTCGTCGCTGGTAAGCCCGCCGCGCGCCTCGATTAAATCAGGCCTGTGCTTCAACGTACGCGCAAGCGCTCTCGCGTGTCGCCATGCAGCAATCTGTGCATGATCACCACCGAGCAATATTTCGGGAACATTGCCGCCCTGGAATTCCGCCGGACGCGTGTATTGCGGATACTCCAACAAGCCGTCCGCCGCGAAGCTCTCCGAACCCGCCGATTGGTCGTTTCCCATAACTCCGGGAATCAGGCGGGTGACGGCTTCCACGATTACAAGGGCCGCGACCTCTCCACCCGCAACAACGAAATCACCGATCGACACCTCGCCGTCGCAGAGCTCGTCTATGACTCGCTGGTCTACGCCCTCGTAACGCCCGCACAACAACGAAAATCCGGATGTCACGGCAAGACCTTCTGCCATCCGCTGGTCGAAGCGACGCCCGCCGGGGCTGAGCAACAACAACGGTCTCCGGGGCTGTACACGTTCGACGGCGTTGAACACCGGCTCTGGCGCGAGCACCATTCCGGGACCCCCGCCGAATGGGCTGTCGTCGACCGTTCGATGCCTGTCTTGTGCACCGTCGCGCAGATCGTGCGCGTTCAACGCCAGTAGCTCGTTGCGCTGCGCACGCCCAAGCAAGCTTTCCGCCGCGAATCCGGTGATGAGACGTGGAAAGATGGTGAAAACGTCAATTCTCATTGTGCGAATGATTCTGCCACCGCTCACACGTGGCTCCTATCGCGGAAGCGTCGGCGTGGACCCGACGAAGTCCCAAATCTCCGACTCCGAAGGGATCGGCGGGTCAATGTCGAGCGTGCGCATAGCGGCAGCAGCGCAAGCGAATTGAACGGACTCATGTACGGGCACATCTTTGAGGAGCGCATGGCTGAGCGCCCCGCCGAATCGATCACCGGCACCAATGGTCGTAACGGGCTTTACGTCGAACGCCGGCACAATTCCGGTCTCGTTCGTCGTACAATATGCAGCGCCCCTGGCACCGTCGGAGACAACCGCCACGCGCGGACCGAATGCCTTCAGCCATTGAGCGGCGTCTATCAAATCGTCGATGTGCAATGCTCGACGCGCAAACATGAGCGGTGACTGCACGATGTCGGCAAGGCGAATGAGTTCTTCGGAGTAAGGCTTAGGACTTGCCGTGTCGTGCGACACCAGAATCTCGCGTTCCTTTGCGAGCGTCATCGCGTTCAGCGCAGCGGCCAGCGTTACTTGACGGGAATCGGTGTGCACAATGGAAACACCTTCAAGCATCGAAGGTGTAACGACTTCTTTGTCAAGCGGATCAGTAGTGCCATTTGTGTAAACGATCGTGCGAGTCGAGTCCATTTTCGACAGCCATGCCGAACCGACACCCGATTCGCGACCAGCTTCGCGCGTTAAGTGCACAGTCGAGACGTTCAATCGCTCGAGGATTTCAAAGACGCGATCCGCGACTGAATCATCGCCGAGGGAACCGACCATGACGGATTCGCCACCCATTGCGGCATGAAATGCCAGACGGTGCGGGACCGGGCCGCCAAGACGCTCATGACTTGACTCGGCAAGCAACGTTGTGTCTTCATCAGGAAAGTGATCGACCACGTAAAGCTTGTCGATCAACACGGGACCCACCCCAAGTGCCTTCATAGCCACGGGTCCTATCACAGCACAACAGGTTGTCTACCAACAGTTCGCGGTAATCAGTCGTTGATCTCCAACAAACCTGAAGGCGGATCTATACGGATAAAGCCCGGGCCGTTTTCAACGACAAAGCGCAAGGGAACAAGCACGCTGTCGTCGAGTTCCAACAGGTCACCGGCAGGATTCGCAACAACAGCTGCAACTATCCCAACTTTCGATCCGTCGACTGCAAGAACCTCTGAACCGACGAGCTCATGAATCCAAAGCGCATCAGGATCGTCGAGTGCTTCCGCCGAAAGAATAGTGCCGCGCAGTTTCTCAGCACCTTCACGATGATTGACGCCGGCGAACTGCACGATCCAGCGGTGCTGATGAGGAGTGGACTTACGCACGACGAGCACGCCGCCGGGTGCGGAAAGCTCGGAACCGGGAGCTACGCGCTCATCTCGGTTGGTAAACAACTCGACAATCACTTCCCCACGAAGCCCATGGGGCTTGATTATGCGTCCGACTTCTAACAAGTGGGTTTGTCTAATCGTCTGCGATGTCGACGGTGACGTTGGTGTCGTCACGACTGCCGACTGCACGTACAACTGTGCGCACTGCCATTGCAACGCGCCCACGACGGCCGATGACTTTGCCTTTGTCATCCGGTGCGGTGTGTACGCGGAGCATGATTCCGTTGTTCGACTCTTCTACGTCAATTACAACCGAAGCCGGATCGTCGACGATTGCCTTGACGATGTATTCGAGGGATACACGCGCTGTCGCTCCGGCAATGCGGTTACCCGCGTTGTCGTCATCGACTGCAACGTCATCGAGTTCGTTGCCGAAGTCACTCACTTCGATGCCTCTTCAGCGACAGCCTCTGCAGGAGCTTCCGCGGCAGGTGCATCTTTGACAACTTTGGTTTTTTGCGGGCGCTTGGCCTGCTTCTTTGCAGCCATAGTCTTTGCAGCTGCGTCGCCGGTGAGGACGCCGTTTTGCTCGAGCAGCTTCTGCACCCGCTCGGTCGGCTGAGCGCCATTACCAAGCCAGTGGTGCAGCTTGTCTGCATCGACTTTGAAGCCCGGATTCTCATCACGCGAGCGCGGCTCGTATGTGCCGAGAAGATCGATGAAGCGTCCATTGCGCGGCGAGCGCGCGTCGGCTGCCACCAGCCTGTAGGTCGGCTGCTTTGTCTTGCCCATCCGCATCAAGCGGAGCTTTACGGCCACGGTTCCAGTTACCTCTTCTTGGTCAAATCGAACGGATCTTGCCCGTCGCCGGGCATACCAGGCAGTGATGATAGGTCAGGAATGCCACCCTTCCTTTCAGGCCCCCCATGAGGCCCGGCATCTTGCCGATTCCCTTCATCATCTTCTGCACATCTTTGAACTGTTTCAGCAGCTGATTGACCTCTGACGTGGCGACTCCACTGCCATCGGCAATGCGAAGGCGACGTTGGCCATTGATGATCGAGGGGTCGTCGCGCTCGGCCGGAGTCATCGAACGGATGACCGCTTCGACCCGGTTGATCTCATCTTCGGGGATCTCGGCATTTTTCAGCTCTTTCGGCATGCCCGGCATCATCTTCATGAGGCCACCCAGCGGACCCATTTTGCGGATCTGGGTCAGCTGTTCGAGAAAATCGTCAAACGTGAACTTGCCTTCGGAGATTC
>JBBSGY010000190.1:0-5553 GCA_038253645.1 Acidimicrobiales bacterium | reverse complement strand
TCCAGGGAAAGCAGCCCGCGATCGTCAAGTTGGAGAACGGCTGTTGCCGTGATCATCTTCGCCTGCGAACCGATGTTGAACAGGTGCTCGGTGGTGACTAACTCGCCCGATTCCGCGTCGGCGTGGCCGAATGCTTACGAGAAAATTGTCTCGTCCCGATCGGTTACAGTCACGACGAATCCTGGAAGAGAGCCTTGACGGGCTTGGAACTTGAGCCATGATTCCAGGAACTCGTTGCCGGCGGCCCGAGCCACGGAGTTCATTGAGGCATTGCCGCGCTGCTATTCGGCAACTGCAAGACCATGTCGTTGTCGAGTTGCCGAATCACCTGTTCGATTAGACAGAGACTCGCGTCACTGTCCAGAGAGTGTTGCCGTATTTTTTCCCAGAGCATGAGCATCAACTCGACCACGAAGGGATCGTCACGAGTTCCGACAGTCTCGAGCTCATTCTCGGTGTACAACGACCAACGTGCACGACGGCCATATTGCTCAGAGCGATGAAGATAAAAGTCGACTGCCGGAAAGTAGCCGGCCGTGAACGGCAAAATGTACAGATCAATGCCTGGTTGTCTCGCTACTGACATGAGGTGCTGAAGTTGCTCGCGGAGCACCTCCCTGCCGCCGATTGCCCGACGAAGGACTGCTTCGTCCAACACGACTTCTATTGGCGCTCGGTGAGCACGTTCAAGTACCTGCCACTGACGGCGAAGGCGAACCGCTACGAGACGTTCGATGCTCTTGGGCGAACGGTTTTGTAGGGGTATCGTTCGAATAACGGCCTCAGCGTAGCGTTGCGTCTGGAAAAGGCCGTCTATGAGATGACCGTGAAAGGCCTTTATCGCTGTGGCATTTGATTCGTCCGAAATGAAACGCGCGAATTCGGCCCAGACAACGTCATCGTAGTCATCCCACCACTGTTTCGATGTCGCGTCGACAGTCACCGCATCAACCCCTTTTGCTCTACCAACCAATTAAGCAATTTCTGAATCCAAACGCTACTCAGACTAGCGGTGACCGCCATTTTGGCTGAATTCAGCGCATACGAATGACGTTGCCGGTAATCATCGATGCCGCGTCAGTGCACAAGAAGCCGATGACCCGAGCGACGTCTATGGGTTCGGCGACATGGAAATGGTCGGGGCTCTGTGTCACGAACTGCCGCACATCCTCTGTCAACCAACCGGTGTCGGTCACAGGTGGATAAACCATGTTGGCCGTGATTCCGCAGTCACCAAGTTCCAACGCAGCAGACATCGTGTAGTTCTCCAACGCCACCTTGGCTGCCCCGTAGGTCACTTCGCCGGGAAAGCCCATGGGCCCGCCAGACGTAAGACCGATGATGCGCCCCCACCTCGCTTCCCGTTGAGCACTCCGTCGGGCGAACTCTGTGATCAGGAGCGCGCCCGCTTTGACGTCGACGCCAAAGGTCTTGTCGATGATGTTGCCGGTTACACGGGCATCGATTTGCTTGCCATGACGGGTCTTGTCAGCGAACGAGTCGTTAGCGCACTGACCAGTGGCGTTGTTCACAAGGATGTCGACTACACCGAAGCGTTTCTCGGCCTCGTCAAAGAGCATCGGTACAGCATCATCCGCCAACAGATCGGCCTCGATTGCAAGGGCCGACCCTCCTGTCGCTTCGATGGATCGAGCAACCTCCAGCCCGTCTAATCGACGGTTTTCTTGGTACGTCTCCGGGTACTGCTGCGGGAAGTGTTGCGCGGCGGTTGTCCGCAGGTAACTGACGACAACGGACGCACCCATGTCGGCCAACAGCCGGGCGGTTGCTCGGCCGATCCCGTGGTTGGCTCCGGTGATAAGAGCGGTGCGACCCGACAGATCGCCATCATGTAGTAGGGGCATGGCTAACTAAACCTTTCCTTGGAGCGAGAGTGTGCTTGAACTTCGATAGGAGGTTCAGTTGCCTGCCACGCCGAAATCTTGGCTTGTCATTGCCCGCACGTCAATTAATGCCGGGAAACGCCGCCAGATTGTCAAGCGGGAAGGAAGAACCGGCCGCGTGAGATCAGTGACAACGATTGTTCGATGAACTCGACGCGCTCGTCAGTCAGGCTATCCGTCGTGTTGTGTCCTTCGTCCGGAGCCGACAGGTGTTCATAGATGGAGTAGAGACCGCGAGCGGCAGCAACGACGTTGAGACTTCGGCGATGACGGTCGACTGATTCGCCGATTTGTTCGAAGTACAGTTCAAGGAGTTCTGTCGATAACGCCAGCGATTCCACGTCATGCACCACCGCGTTGTAAGCGTAGTTGACCACATCGTAAAAGCGGGGCCACAACAGGGAACACGAGTCGTAGTCGATGACAGTCGTTCGGCCACCAGGTGTACGAAGAATGTGTTGTGGAGTGAGATCGGCGTGTGTCAGGCGAGCGGTTGGAATCGCGATGTCACGTCGCAACTTCGCAATTGCCTTGCCAACGACGCGCTTGTCGAAATAATCCCCGTACGGAACGGTCGACAGCACATTTGTGACACGTTCCGCTTCATCGGAAGCGCCGTCGCCGGCCATTGTGTAGTTCGAGGGGACGTACCTGGACAATCTGGTCGCGGAGTCGATCGAGGCAAACATGTCAGCAAGCACGGCAATGTCTTCGCGCGCTGTCATAGAACGCGCCGTAATGCGCATCGGATTTCCCGGCGCCCATGTCGTAACAAGAAAGTCTGTTCCACTGAATAGTATTCTCGGGATTTCAAACGGTAGAGTTTGTGCACGCGCAAGCTCCGCGAAACTGTGCAAACCCCACAGCTCTGCACGAATGCTTTCTTGCAGTCGGGTAGTTCTGGCTTGCTTGACGAACACTTTTTTGCCTTGCAGCAACGCCTTGTACGTTGCGAAGCGTTGGTTCTCGCGTACCACGCTGACTTCTTCGAGAACCGCGGGAAGACGAGCTGACACGAGTGGATCATGCTGTGGCGGCGCGTTCGGTGCAAACACCCATGAATACGTGTCACCGATAAGGGCGTTCGCCAAATCAAGAACTAAGAGACCATTCGAACTTATTGAAGACCACCTGCCAAAAGTTGGGTACGTCCCCCCGGAAGCCGGATATTTGGCTTGGCTCGACTGTGCTGCGCTGGGCTTGGGCCGCGATCCCAGCGCCCTTTTTCTGGAACTGGGTCGTGTCGCCGTGAGTCCGGGCCACTTTTATGGTGACGCCGGGGATGGCTTCGTTCGGCTCAATTTTGCCGGCGAACATCTCGTGCTCGAACGCGCCATCAAGCAGATTGGCCAGGCTGTCCGATCGGCCAACCAGCAGCCGCCGAAAGAGTTGTAAACGGCTCGCGCTGATCGCAGCCGTCCCTATCTGGTGGTCAACTCGAGCCCAAACGACAGGTCTGGAACTGCGGGAGGGCGGTCGCCGTCTATCGGGCCGCGAAGTAGGTCAGGATGAAAGTCAGTCCATTCGCGTTGAGGCCTGTGGGCAGGCGGGTCGACGCGAAGGGGAATTTCTTCTGACACGCTAGATGTCGATGTGAGCGCGCGAACCTGGAAAGATCGATTGCGACGACTTGCGGTATGGCCCGAATGAGTTCCGCCAAGGATTTGCCCCGCTTCCTTGCGTCCGCACTTTGCCGGCTCGCTTCACTGAGCAATGTTTCCAGCGCCTCGGCAGAAAGGTAACTGGTGTTATCAGAGCTGAGCGAGTAGATCCGAGGACTCAAGCCCTCAGCTTTCAGCCTTTCGTAGATTTCCACCATTTGGCCTAAGCCATGCTCCAGGCCATACACGAGGAGCCCGTCCTTGTCGCCACGCATGTAATCGTTGACTACACCTTCGGCAACGCGCGAGTCGCGTAGCTGGTTCAGGTCGTTGCCCATCCTGATCAATGGATAGGGAATACGGTCGTTCGCGTACACCGGTTCGAGCCAAGGAAACGAAAACACTTTCCAAAATTTGGGATCTCGGAGATTCGGACGCTCGTTGAAGATCTGCCAATAAGCGAATTCGAGAACTTCGAGTGGCGAGCCACCAATCCGGAGGCCCGCCGAGTTCAATCTGTCCAATGTCCGCTGCAAGTCCTTGTCGATCTCTTGCCTGAGGCGGTGATCACTCGGCGGCCACGAACCGCCTGGCTGAGTCTCGTACCGATCGATGTGCTGAGAAAGATGCTTGCCCAGGTAATGTAAGGTCACAAAGCGGAGATCACCGGGCCCGATCACACGGTTGTTCGACAGATAGCGCAGTTCCTCGCTCATTCCCGGCTCGAAGTTGTCGATATCCAGCGCGAGCTTGTGGTCGGTGCGATTGAAGAGGTTGTGTTGGGCGATCCTTGCGTTGTAGTCCCCAACGAGGGCCTGCAAGTACGGACCCCCACCTCCGACAGGCTTCCTAAGAAATCGGTGCTCGCCTCCAGCAATGACGTAGTCATATCTCCGAGGCTCCGAGATGAATCCGCCTTGCCGGCCTGTATTTTCAAGATCGCTGACGAAGAGATCGAATGCGTCCTTGTGAATTCGGTACGCGTCTGGGTGTGTCGCTCCGCGAACATGCGAAAGGTAGACAACGATGACGCTTCTGCCGGTTGCAGTGGTGATGATCCCCATCCACGAGAGCGGTTGCTCCGACGAATAATTCGGGCGGATACCAAATTGTTGTAGAAGAAATCTTTGAGCAGCGTCGATTGCCAAACATTACCTGTCGGGAATTGGAAATTGAATTGCGACAACAAACGGGACGTCACACCATTGCCGGATTCGTCAGTGTTCGGTGATTCGCAAAAGCGGTATCTCCGTCGGAGTCGCGCCGCTCTCGTTGTAGCTGCACATGGACCGTTCGACTTCGTCACGGTTGACCTCGGTAGTGGGATGCGCCAACCACCAATAGCTGGGCGAGATCCAGCGTTCCGGCAGCTTTATCAAAAATGCGATCAGGATCACGCAGATCGGCGTGCAAGTTCCACATCAAACTCGACATCTCCGATGGCGAAGCACTCCGGAAGTTCAGGCATTTGTGTTCACAACCGGTGGAAGGCTGATCGGCGTTGCGCCAATAAAGTGATTCAGAGATCAACGTGGTCCGCATTTCTTCTTGCGAAGTCGCGCCACCGTTGCTCATTCTCTTCGGACGTAAACAACGGACTATTGATGTGACTCTCAAGTGTGCGGGCCAATTCAGTTCCAAGCCGAAATAGTGCCGCGTTAATGCTCCGGTAATTTAATCGAGCATCGCGCGCATCCGGCGCAACCCTCCGCAAACCGCGGGTCCTGGATTGCCGTGCACCTCATAGCACTCGCAAATTATGCGCTGATGATCGTCTCCCTTGTAACAATAAGTCGGGCGTCAGACTCTCCGTCGAAGATGGCACGGCGAAGCGAATCGACGAAATGCGGACAAGGCTTTACTGCCGCTTGCCTAGAATCGCAATCCCGTTGTCGACTCGTTGTACTTCTGGCGTCCTGTTCGCAATGACGAACCGTAGTGAAATGGAGATATCCAAGTGCACCGGTGGTTAGAACGAGATGCCAAGGTGGTCTGGCACGGATTCACTCAAATGGAGCGGTTTGCTGAGGACGAACCGCTGATCGTGG
>JBBSGY010000189.1:0-5570 GCA_038253645.1 Acidimicrobiales bacterium | reverse complement strand
TTGAACGATGTATTCGTCTTGTTGTGCTTCGGTGAGTTGCACGTCGGCGAAGTTCGTATCGTCCATCAAGACAGCAAGTCGCAAATTTCGACTCTCACGGAAAACTTCGCGGAACATAGCGGCGATGAACACACCGGCCTTTTCTTCGGCCGCCAGGCGATGCCATGCGACGTCGACATTGCCCTCGCTGTCAATGCAGTTCGCTGCGTACGGACTTATTGCGTCGAGTTGGACAGAAGGCCCACCGTCGATGAGAGCATCAAGGATGTCATCGAGCCAGACGTACTCTGTGTCTATGCCATAACCCCCGACAGGTCGTCGACATTACCGTTGTCGATCGTTTTTGCCGCGGCCGCGTCCCAATTGTCGGACGCCTCGAAACTTTCGCGCAACTTCGCGCCGTGCGTCCCTAGACGGTCAAGGAGCGAATGAATTGTCTCGGCTCGCTTCGTTTCCGCGTCCGGCTGCTCGGACGGAGTGGTGAGCGCTTTTGCCAAAAGCGCAGTTCGCCATTGCACATTCGGATCCGAGCGGAGCGCTCGGATGTCGACCTCGTTGTTCGCAGGGGATTTCACGGACTGAATCGTATTTGCAAAACGGCACGCGGAGGTAATCGCGAATAGAATAAAGGCGGCGTCTGAACTTTCGCTCGTTGTTCAGTTGAGTTTTGACGCGTTCGACACACCACGGAAACAGGTGGCTCATCCGAAGTTCCACCTTCTTCCAGAAACAGGGGTTCATCCACAGGGCAACGAAGCCATATGATCATTCACTTGGACGTAAGGAGCGACGGTGTTTCCTACTCTACGCGGTGATGTCATATGTGCCTTTGGTCAGTTGGTGCAAGACGTTCTGGTCGAAGGCCCTGACGCGCTTACCGCGCTTGCTGACGATTCAGACTTCGAAGTTGCGCGTGTTGACGAAAGGTTCGGAGGAACGGCTCCGTTCGTTTTATACACGGTTGCTTCGCTGGGAAGTCGCGCGCGATTTATCGGTCACAGCGGTGCTGACGTCGTTGCACAAAGCTTTGTCGAACAGCTTCGTTGTTCGGGTGTTGAAATGCTCGGAGTTTCGCGAGGAAACGGCGCACGCGCGGTTGGGGTGAGGCGACCGCACGGTAAGAACATTTGGTTTTACGATCGTGGAGGTGCAGAAGTAATCACTGAGTCCGACATCGACGAACAATGGCTCGATGATTGCGCGGTGCTGCATCTACTCGTTCACAATCTTTATAACTCCGGTACGCGTGGCGCCTTTTGGAAACTCGTGCACCTTGCACATGAACATGAAGTGCCGATCACGTTTGATCTCGCGGCTCGCAGTTACTTGAGCGAGTACGGCGTGGACCGGCTCCGTGGTGATCTGAGACAGATTCGCCCGGCAGTATTGATGTGTGGACAGGCCGAGAGCAGCGTCATGTCAGTGCACGCCCACTACCCCGAGAACGTCGGAATGATTGTAAATCACAACGGCCGCTACCCGACGCGCCTGTTTACGCCGGACGGCAATTTTTGGATGACTGATCCTCCCGAAGTCGACCCGGAAGCCATTGTCGACGACGTCGGCGCCGGCGCCGTCTTTTCAGGGGCGTTCCTGGCCGGTTGGGTGGGCGGGCGACCCGTCGAGAAGTGCATCGAACTGGCCAACAAGGTGGCTTCGGAAAGCATCCAGCATGCAGGCGTAACGCCCGTTTTCGATCTCGACCGTTCCGAGCAGTTCGGTTTGGTTGACCAAACTTCGGGTTAAGAGGCACGCTTCCGCGTGAAATGATGTGTCCGTGATCTTGAAGTTCAGCGTGCACCGCGGTACCGATCGGGCGCCCGAGCACCTGATCCGTCACATCGAAGACCTGCGTTCTTGGCGCGACTACTACATCGAGGCGCCGACCCAGCCGACAGATGGGCAACTCGCGGCACTCGCCGGTTTGATCGCCGACCCCGTTACCGAACAGGTCGAGATCAACGAGGCGCTCGTTCCCGGCTCACAGGTGCAGGTCGCCTACAAACGCGGAATTGTCGACAACGAAAACGACTCACTCGTCGCGCTGGCCGCCCTCGCGGAAATCGAGGCTGTCGCGGCGCGGGTGGCGCACACGTATGCGTCGTCCAGCAAAGAGCTCGCCGCTGTCATCGGGTCTCAGGCTTGCAACAATACAATCGAAGAATTGCATCACACTGAGCCGCATTACGACTCGCTCCTGCCACATGGTGAGTACGCGCCGGCAGAGCATCACGACTTGCGCTCTATGACTGACGATGAGCTTCTCGCGCTCGGTACCGCAGGCGGTCGCGTTCTCGACCTCGGCAAAATGCGCTGCGTTCGCGACATTCAGTTTGCATGTGGTCTCGAGACGGTTTCCGATGTGATGCTCGAATCACTCGACGCCCGTTGGAGCGATCACTGTGCGCACACTACGTGGAAAAGCCTTGGCAACCTGCTCGGTAAACTTATCAATGCAGCGCGTGCAACGGCGAACCCGAATATTGTCAGCATGTTCCGCGATAACGCAGGTATTTGGGACTTTTATGATGGTTATGGCATCGCGATCAAAGCCGAAACTCACAACGGTCCATCTGCGGTGTCTGCTTACTTCGGTCAACTGACCAAACTGGGCGGGGTATTGCGCGACATTCTCGGTACGGGCCTCGGTGCTGATCCGATTGGTTCATTCGAATACACCGCAACCGGTTTGCCCGATTCACCGTCACCCATTGCGGGCCGTCCGGGCGCAAAACAGATAGCAAACGAGACAATTCGTGCCATCAAGGAGTACGGCAACACATTCGGTGTGCCGATGATGTGGTCGCACATGACCTTTCATCCGTCTTATAGGGCGAAGCCGTTTGCACTTGGAGGAAGCATCGGCCTCATCCCAAACGAGCATGCGCAGAAAGGTCGCGCCGAGCCCGGCGACCACGCTGTGTTGATCGGCGGACTGACCGGCAACGACGGCATTCATGGCGCAACCGGTGCATCAACAGGTGCAGTGATGGACGCAACCTCTGTGCAGATCGGTTCACCGCTCGAAGAGATCAAATTTCGCGAAGCAATTCTTGAATTGCGCGATGGCGGCCTTATCCGGGCGATCACCGACCTTGGCGCTGCCGGTTTGAACAGCGCTTTCGGTGAGATGGGTGAAGACGTGGGCGCGTGGATAAACACGGCACTCGTTCCGCTCAAGACCGGTGGTCTGCCGATGTGGCGGATTCTCCTGTCCGAGTCACAGGAACGCATGGCGCTTGCGATTGCTCCCGAACACTGGAACGCTGCACGCAGGATTCTCGAACGTCACGAGGTTCGAAACACGGTGATCGGTCGATTCACCGGTGACAACCGGTACCGGGTCGTGCATGACTTCGCTTTCAGCGAGGAAAATGTCATCGCGGCCGACGGGCTCAATATGGCGAACACGGGCGAGGTCGGTCTTGACGTCAGTTACGAACTACTCGACTATGTGCCACCGCAGATAAGTGCCGAACCACCGCGTCAAGAGTGGCACTCCGAATCAAAGTGGCCCTCGATTTCAGCCCTTGAGCTGGCTGCGCTCACGCCGCAGTTGCTTGCCGACTACGAACTCGCCGATCAGTCGATTGCTTCGTTGCAGTATGACTCCTCCGTGCAGGCGCGTTCTTGGTACGGGCCAAACGTGGGCGCGCGGAGAGTTCCCACTGGTTTTCACGCCTCGCGCCCTGTCTACGGCAGTAACGCGGCCGCGGTGTTCAACGTTGCATTCAATCCGTGGCTGTTCGAAGCGCATCCCGTTCTTGCCGCCCGCCAAACGTTTTTGTCGGCCTTGACTGCTCAGGTTCTTGCGGGGGTTGCGGTTACCGATGTCTGCATGACTGACAACTTCTACACGCCGGACATGGCCCCGGGCGCGAACGGCTGGCTGGTTGCAATGGTCAATGAACTTGCTGCGCTTTCCGAGCAATTTCGCGTGCCATTCATATCGGGCAAAGACTCGTCTGCCGGTTCGACGGTCACGGACGAAGGGGTGGTCAGCGTTCCACCGGCGGTATTCATTTCCGCACTGGGCAAGGCGCCCGATATCAAGACGCTTCGTTACGAGACGCTTAGCGGCGCGCAGAACCTATTGGTGCGCGTAGGGCTCTGGACTCCAAGCCTTGCCGGAACAATCGCGTCGCGATTGCTTGACTGTGATGCAAACGATGTCGACGAAGTGCATCCACAGACGGCGTTTACATTTCTTGATCACCTGAGTCGGGTCTCGTGCACCGATGCGCCGAGCGGACGCGTGGTTGGCGCCGGTGGCGTGCTTGCAACTGCAATTCTCGATGCACTCGCCGCCGATGTGAGTATCGAGCTCAATGTGCCCGCTGATGGTTGTGAACAGCTGCTTGCCGAACACCGTTGCTCGGCTTTGATCGAAGTGCCCGAGTCGCGATTGAACGCAATTCCCGCAGATCTCGGCCCTCTTGTCGTCGGCCGTGTCACGGGCACCAAGCACGCAAGCGTGAAAGTCGATGGAGTCGAAGTTCTGACACCCGAAGCACTGCGCGCTTGGTCGAGTTCCTATGAGGAGGCATTGGCGTGAGCAAGCCCATCGTAAAGGTCCTCTACTCGCCGGGAACGAATTCGCATCAAGAGACGATGTGGGCGTTCGAACGCGTGGGGGCGAAGCCAGAGCTGCTTTTCGTAAGTGATGTGCTCGCCGGGCACTCCCGACTTGACGACGGCGACTTGCTTTGCATTCCCGGTGGTTTCACGCACGGCGACCACACCGGTGCAGGCAACGTAACCGGCCAGTTGTTACGCCGTCGGTTGGGCGATCAGCTTGAATCCGCCCTCAGGAAACCCGTTATTGCTATCTGCAATGGATTCCAGATTGCTGTGCGTGCAGGTTTGTTCGGCGGTGCTGTTTCGCTGACGGTCAACGAGGTTGGAACATTTCGTAACATCGTTCGTCAGCCTCACCTCGTGCCGGCAAATTCGGCAAATGTCTGGACATCGAGCCTTTCCGGGCAAACGCTGCACTTTCCGTGCGCGCACGGGGAGGGCCGTTTTGTGTACACCCCCCCCTCCACCTCCAGCCAGGACGACTGGAAAGTTGCACTCGAATACCCGACGGGAACCAATCCGGACGGTTCGACTCAAGACATCGCAGGCATCGTTTCTCCCGACGGTTTGCTGTTCGGTCTGATGAATCACCCTGAGCGTTTGCCGGACGAGCCGGGCAACCTCGAGATCTTCGCCAACGGCGTAAAGGCAGCACGCATCTAACTCCCAGCGACGAGGATGTTGCACCAGCAGCCCCTATTGGGCCGCTGGTGCAACCTCTTTGAGGGCGCTCTCTGTGGAATACGAACGCATTGCCGACTCGAATAATGGAGCCGCGTCATCGTCGACGAGCGCAATGTTCCAGAGGCGCTCGAAATGATCGACAGCGGAAACGATATCGCGTTTCTTCCTCGATTGAAGATCGCACAAAATTGTTTTGAACAACACACTGCGTTCGTCATGAATGGCGTAGTTGTTGAGCGGATAGGCCGTCATCGTCGTCGAGCGCGGAACGATTCCGATGCTCACGTTTGGTCGCTTCGACCACGCCA
>JBBSGY010000188.1:0-5619 GCA_038253645.1 Acidimicrobiales bacterium | reverse complement strand
GACGCGGGAGTTCCAGAATCGCCTCAAACCAAGACTCAACGGTGCAAGATGGCAGCAAATGCGCGTTCACTTCACTCTCTTGGAACCCAGGGTGGGCCGCGCCGTACAGCTCGTATTGACGGCCGCCGCGAACACGACGCTCGATGACATTGCCGCCACACTCGGCCAAGTTCACGAGGGGCACCTTTTCATCGGAGACATGCCGTTGGCCGGCCAGGCCACTTTTGCGGAGTCGGGCCTGCGCAATGGTTCGGTGGTCACGGTTGGCCAGCCGCTGCAAAAGCCGCAAAAGGGCGATCTTGAGTTGGCGGTCGTCGGCGGACCCGGCTCCGGAGCGTCGTATTCACTGCCGATCGGCGTAGTGACAGTCGGAAGTGGACCGAATGCCGATATTCAGATTCCCGACCGCAACATGGATCGCGTTCACCTGAAGTTCAGGCTAGGTGAGCTCGATGACCACTCGGTATTCGATATGCACGCGCGTTCGGGCATCTTCATCGATGGCAAGCGCATCGAAGGACGCCACGATCTGGCCCAGGGCGATGTGATTCGCGCCGGCGCGAGCCTGCTGGAGGTTCGCCTGGTTCCCGACTCCAATGCCGACATTCGGCTGAACGACGAAGGGCATTTGGTGTTCAACCGGCCGGCCCGAATTTGGCCGACCGAACCTGTGCCGAAGGTCGTAATTCCATCCGAACCCGAGCCACCCGAGAAACCATCGTTTCCCTGGGTCATGGCCATTGCGCCCCTCGTACTGTCAATTGGCGGCTTTGTGGTCCTCAAGAGCCCGTACTTTCTTCTGTTCGGCCTGATGAGTCCGGTAATGGTTGTGGGCAGCCGCTACACAACCAACAAAGACACGAAAAGGCGACACAAGAAAGCTGTCGCGAAATACGAAGACGCACTCGCCAAGGCAAAAGAGAGCATTGCGGAGTCGGTACGCGTTCAAAAGCTGATTCTTCGGTTCAAGAACCCCGACCCGGTCAACCTCGAGAGCATCGCAGTCGAACCCCGGAAACGCCTGTGGGAAAGGCGAGCGCACGATCCAGATTTCTTGTTCTTACGTACTGGAACGGTCGATCAGGATGCGAATCTCAAGATCACCGCACGTGGTGCTGACGAAGAAGAGTCGGTGCCACAACTGCACCAGGTTCCGACCGGTATTGATCTGAAGACAGTAGGTGTTCTCGGTATTGCCGGCCCCCCCGACTCAGTCCGCGGGGCAGCTCGCTGGCTGATCGGGCAGATCGCGATTCTCCACAGTCCATCCGACGTTGTTCTTTGGTTGCTGACCGACACGAAGTCGCGTCCGCACTGGGAGTGGCTGCGGTGGCTCCCTCATTTTCAATTCGAAGACCAACCCGAAGCTCCCTTCGCAAACATTGCGACAGACAAGTACCAGCGCGATGAACACGTAAAGGCCCTGTTGCGGATGGTTGCGGCACGTAAGACCGCCATGGAAAATGATGAGCCGAGAGGTCCGGCGATCGTTGTCGTGCATGACGGCATGCGCGAATTGCGCGCAATGCCCGGCGTGGTTCGGCTGCTCAAGGATGGCCCCCAGGTCGGCATCTCTTCAATCGGTCTGGACGACGACCCGACGCGCCTGGCAGAGGAGGGCAACGCTGAAGTCGTCGTCGATAAGAGTGGCATCGACGGCTCATTGCACGTCAAAGGTGAACTATCCATTCACGGGGTGCTCATCGACCAGGTTTCAGGCACATGGGCAACGAACGTTGCGCGCGGTCTGGCACCACTTCGCGAAATCGAAGGTGACGAAGGCGATCGCTCGTTGCCGAACAGCGTAAGCCTGGTCGACATGTTGGATCTTCCGTTGGATGAACCTTCCGAATTGCTCGTGCGGTGGTCGCTCGAAGGGCGCACGACACGAGCGCCAATTGGCATTTCCACCGACGGTGTTTTCATTCTCGATCTAAAGCACGATGGTCCGCACGGTCTCGTCGCGGGAACAACCGGCGCTGGCAAGAGCGAGTTGTTGCAAACTTTCGTGGTTTCGCTCGCTGTTGCAAACACACCGGATGCAATCAATTTCGTTTTGATCGATTACAAGGGTGCCAGCGCGTTCGCAGATTGTGATCACCTGCCACACACGGTTGGCATGGTGACGAACCTCGACGGTCATCTCACTGAGCGCGCACTTACTGCGCTCGATGCAGAGTTGAAACGAAGAGAGCAAGTTCTGAGCGAGTTACGCGCGCCCGACATCGACGTAGCGTGGGACCGAGATCCGAAAAAAGCTTCAGAGTCATCCCTTGCTCGCTTGGTGATTGTGATCGACGAGTTCGCAGAGCTTGTTCACGAGCTTCCAGAGTTCGTGACGGGCCTCATCCGAGTTGCGCGAGTCGGCCGTTCGTTGGGTGTACACCTGGTGCTCGCTACGCAGCGTCCGGCGGGAGTGGTTTCTGCTGAAATGCGTTCGAACACCGGTTTGCGAATCGCGCTGCGAATGGAAGACCGCAACGACAGCGTCGAGGTGATCGAGCAAGGCGATGCGGCATTTATCTCCCGAGCAACCCCAGGGCGTGCGTTCGCCAGGCTGGGTGGTGGAGTTTCGTTGGTTCCGTTTCAAACGGCTCGAGTCGCCGGCAGGCGCAAGGGTGTCGACAATTCGACAGCCCCACCGGAGGTTCTTTCAGTTCCGTGGTCACAACTCGGTCGCCCACTGCCGCGCACGATTCACGACAGCATGCCGCCCGCAGAGACAACCGATCTGTTCGCGCTCGTCGAACTTGTAAACGCCGCAGCACGTGCGGCCGGCGCAACGAAACCTCGTTCACCGTGGCTACCTCCGCTACCGGAAAATTTCGTGTTGCCGCCTTATGAAGGTAACGAACAGGTTGTCTACGGCATCGAAGACCGACCTGCGGATCAGGCACAACCGTTTGCAACCTATGACGTCCGCAATGACACACACATGGTCATAGCGGGTTCGGCAAGATCGGGCCGTTCGACAGCGCTTCGTGCAATCGCAGCAGGTATCGCTCGCGTTTGGTCACCTTCTGATTGTCATATCTATGGAATCGACTACGGAAATGGTGCGTTGCTCGCGCTGAAGCAACTTCCACACTGTGGTGCGGTCGCGACGCGCACAGAAAGCAGCCGAGTGGAGCGACTGGTCGCACGATTGGTATTCGAAGTGGCCAATCGTCAAGAGTTTCTCTCTTATCTCGGCGTTGGTGACATAGCAGAGCAACGCGAGCGAGGCGAAGACCCGCTTCCCTACATCGTCGTGTTTCTCGATCGATGGGACGCATTCACGACCGACTTCTCGATGGAATCGGGATCAGACATGGTCGATCTCATCACCCGTCTTCTACGGGAGGGTCCTGGGGTTGGAGTGCGTCTGATCCTTTCGGGTGATCGCGCGCTTCTGAATGATCGAATTTCGAACCAGATCGACCAGAAGCTGGTCCTTCGATTGAACGAGCGCGACGACTATCGCCTCGCGGGAATCAATCCGAGAAAAGTCGCCGAAGTCATACCTGCGGGCCGCGCGATGCGCGGGGCGTCGATGATCGAAGTGCAGTTTGCGTTGCTCGATGCTGACGTCTCAGGGCCGGCACAGGCAAAGGCACTCGCGGACATTGCCGCAGAGTGGCGACGCTTCGCAATCGTGCCGGAGCCGTTTCGCGTCGACTTGCTGCCGGTAGAGATCTCCATCGAAGCCGCCCTCGCAGCGACCTCGACAGAGCGCCTCTCGCCATTTCAAACCCTGGTCGGAATCGGCGGTGACGAGCTTGCAGCAATCGAGATCGACATTCTCGAAGACGGCCCTGTTTTCACAGTTGCCGGTGTCTCGAAGTCGGGGCGAAGCACGGCGCTGCTTTCGATGGCGCTCAGCCTCATTCGCAACGGAGTCAACGTGGTTGCATTCACGCCCAAGACTTCACCGTTGACGCAGATTCGCGAGATCGTGCCTGTGTTCGTTGGTCTGAACAACGACATCGATGAGATTCAGCAAGCTTTCGCAGCAGATGACAGACCGGCGGTCGCGATCGTCGACGATGCAACTTTCCTGAACGGGACGACGGTCGATCAGTTCATGCAAGCCGCGATAAAAGCGCGGTCGAACGAATTTGCGACGATTATCGCCGGTCGCACCGAAGACCTGCGCTCTGAGATTCGCGGCTTCGCCGTCGAGGCGCGAAAAGGTCGCCTCGGCATGATCCTGTCTCCACAGTCCGCGCTCGAAGGCGACCTTTTCGGCTTGCGTTTACCGCGTAGTTTTGTCGGAAAGATGCCACCGGGCCGCGCCGTACTTGCACGCCACGGCGAGGCAATGCTCATCCAAGTGCCGCTTTCCGGTGCCGAGCATTAGTACCTGTCAACTAGCGGCAAGTCGTGCCTCGAGCTCTGCATACTGCTGCGCAGTCAGGTGGAGCCGTTGAGCAATCGACTCGAGTGCATCGGTACTTTGTTTCACGCCACTGTCAAACTCGGCATAGAGGTCGCTAAATTTCCCGGATGCCGCTCCTAGCCAGGAATCACCAGTCAGAGCTGTAACACGATTGCGCAGCTCCTTGGCGGTGTTCTCCATCTCAGTTTTGCCGCTCAACAACTGTTGTGCAGCTGAGACCTGCTCTTCACTCGTTACTTTGATAAACGCCACTTTGTGTCCTTTGGGTAGTACTCCAAGAACAATTGTTGACAGCTCGTAACGATCATTACAAGCAAGTTCGTATTATAATGTTGCAAAGATCGTAGACGGGACCGATACTTGTAGGCATCATGATACACGTGCATGAGACTGCAAGGAGCTGCGATGGTTGTATTTAACGTCTCCACCGAAGACGTCCGTAATGCCGGGCACGGGGCACATGCGGTAGCGGATGCCATAGGTCATTTGCAGATTGCCGCGCCCTTCCACGCTCTAGCCGATGCTTGCGCCGGCTTGAAAACATCAGAGTCTTTCCGCACCTTTGGCGATGAGGCTCAAGACGCTGTCTGCAAGATCGGCGCGAAAAAGATCGAACAGTTTGGAAACGACCTGGATGCAACGGCGGCTGGTTACGAGAAAACCGAGAACAACATTGTCGATTCAATGAAGCCACCGCGATGAGCCCGTACACCTTGACTCAGATCACAACGTGGAAGAACGCAGTTCCCCAAATGCGTGCAGCCATAGATCAGATCATGGGTATCCCGAACAACGTTGACGCACTCCGCGACGAGTTCACCGGAAAGGCGGGCGAGTCGAAATTGGCTGCAGCCTGGACCGGACAGCTGAGCGGTACATTCAAAACCGAAGCACAGAAACTTGCAAGCTGGCATGGAGACGTCTCCGAGACATTTGGCGCGCTGCCAGTCGTGCTCAATGAGTTTCCGGAAACGATTATCGCAGTTGCGAACGTTATCGAGGCTGAGAAAGCTCATGTCAACAATGAGTTGGGTCTTCCGATCGAGCTAACCGACACACTGGTTTTCACACCATTTGTTGCGGACCCGATAATGGATTCCGCAACAAAGCCGCAGTTGGTTGATAACCCGGTTCTTCATGCTATCAACGTGGCCGGCGCCGCAGTTTACGACGCTGTAACCCCACATAATTACGACGATCACACGGGAAAAACGTGGCCGATGGATCTATCTGCCAACTTC
>JBBSGY010000187.1:0-5624 GCA_038253645.1 Acidimicrobiales bacterium | reverse complement strand
TTTGGGTGGCGTCGCGACCACACCAACATCGCCCATCAGCTTGGCAAGCTCGCCGGCAACTTTGAAACCCTTCGCCGCAAGATTTCGCGCTGCTTCGGCAACGCAGTAGTCACTCGTAACGACTTCAAGATTCGGTAGAGAAATGATCGTGCGACACACTCTTGACCCAATGGCAGCCGAGAAAAGAACATTTGCATCAAGGAAGACGCGTTCAGGACGCGCCACGTTCACCCCATTTGGCGAGCGCCGTGTCAAATTCGTCGTCGGTCATACGTTGGGCCTCGTCGAACATTGCCAAATCGTCATCGGTGTAGATACGAACGGGCAACGCCACAACCGGCTGGACGACGATCCGGTTGCCCTCGACAGATACCTCGACAGCGGCGCCCGTAGCCAGCCCCAGTGCCTTTCGAATCTCGGCTGGAAGTGTGATCTGGCCCCGTGGAGTGATCTGTGTCAATGCCATATATGCATACTATCGGCATATATGAATTTCAGTAAAGCCTGTATTTCAGTATTCACACAGCGTCAAACATCGGTCTTCGCCTGCGCGGCGGAGGCAATCACGGGATACAGCGGTGCAAGTATCTCGACCACGGATTGGTTGCCGACCTTTTCCGGGAACACATCGAGCTGGCGCAAGAACACATCGGGATAATCGGTGGCAATGGCACGCGTCACAATGTTGTCGAGTCCATCGCCGACCGACCAAAAGTTGTCGAAGGCGGCGGCAACAGGTTCATCGCCGGGCAACTGGCTCCAAAACGCCTCGTCGAGATCGGGTTTCGCCGATGCCACATCAACCGTAGCGACGACACCCGAAGCACCGGCGCGCGACGCGCGAAGTGTCTCGAGAATCTGATCCTTGGTTCGACCTCGCCACGTAAAAATCAAAAATGGATCGTCATCGAACGCTTCTGCCAGTAGATACAGCACGGCGGCAATGTGTTTACATGGATTTGCAGAGTCGGGACACGAGCACACGGTTTCCAAACCGTCGAGTGTTTCAGGAAACAACGAGAGCGAACACGTGTCGAATGCCTCTTCGATGTTTTGCGGCATCTCACCGGCCAGCAACTTGGCCAAGAACACAGCTTTCGACGCGAACGCCTCACCAACACGCGTCCAATCATCGTCACTCAGCTCGTCAACGCCAATGATCACGCGATACGGCCGCGCTCTTGAACCCTGGACGACTGCATGCGCAACGCCGGCGTTGACATCAAGACTCGTTACCTGACCACGACGCGCATAGCTGCGTCCACGTGCAATGCGGTTCTCGAGCCCAAACGACTCGAGAACGTCAATGAACCGTCGAGACCACCAGCTCTCGCCGATTGATCCTTGCTTGCGTTTCGCGGCAATTCCGCCCGTTACCGCGATTGGCTTCGCCGGCGTAGGCCACCACTCTCGACTCATCTTGCAACCTTTACTTTCGAAGTCTGCACGCCATCGTCCATTACCGCGTCTTCCGACAGCGCGATGACGTCGCGTAATGCAGACGTTGACAGCTCGGTAATCCAGCTTTCACCCGTGCCGACAATGCGGTCGGCAAGCGCGGCTTTACTCTCGATCATTTGATCTATGCGCTCTTCGAGCGTGCCAACGGTTACGAACTTGCGCACTTGCACATTGCGATGCTGACCAATGCGAAACGCGCGGTCTGTCGCTTGATTCTCAACCGCCGGGTTCCACCAACGGTCGAAGTGCACAACATGATTTGCCCCGGTAAGCGTGAGGCCGGTGCCACCTGCTTTGAGCGACAGCAGAAATATCGACGGGTCTTCGCCTGATTGGAACTGCTCGACCATCTTGTCGCGCTGCGACTTTTTGACTCCACCGTGCAGCCAGGCAACGTTCGTGTCGAATTGTTGCGCCAGATGCTCACGCAACATCTCACCCATTTCCGCAAACTGCGTGAAAATCAAAATGCGTTCTTTGTCGAGCAAGACTTCTTCGGTGATCTGTTCGAGCCGCTCCAACTTTCCCGATCGCTTGCGAAGCTCCGAACCGTCGGAAAGAAAGTGCGCCGGGTGATTGCACACCTGCTTCAACTTGAGCATCACCGAAAGCACAAGCCCTTTGCGAGCCATTCCTTCTGCTTCTTCGATCTGTTGCATCATGTCGTCGACAACAGCTTTGTACAGTGACGCCTGCTCGCGCGTAAGGTTGCAATACGTTTTCATTTCGAGCTTCTCGGGAAGGTCGGTGATGATCGACTTGTCTGTCTTGAGACGTCGCAGGATGAATGGGCCGGTCAATCGTTTCAACCGCTCTGCTGCTTCGTCGTCTTGCTCGCGTTCAATCGGGTTGGCAAAACGCTTGCGGAACGCTCCCGACGAGCCGAGTAATCCCGGGTTCAAGAACTCCATGATCGACCAAAGCTCACTAAGGCGGTTTTCAACCGGTGTTCCGGTGAGCGCAACACGACTCGCACAAGGTAACGCGCGAACAGCCTTCGCTTGACCTGCGTCGGCGTTCTTGATGTTCTGTGCTTCGTCGAGCGCGACGCGCGGCCAGTTGATCCTTGCGAGCAACTGTTGATCGCGCACAACAAGCTGATACGTGGTCAATACAAGGTCTGAATCACGCGCGGTTTCGATGAACTTGTCGCCCGCCATACGGTCAGAACCATGGTGCACGTGAACGCGCAATTGCGGCGTCACATGCGCTGCTTCGCGCTGCCAGTTACCAACAAGTGACATCGGACAAATGAGCAGTGTCGGACCCGGGCTATCTGCGCGCTCGTTGGCAATGAGCGCAAGCAATTGCGCTGTTTTACCCAAACCCATGTCGTCGGCAAGACACGCACCGAGACCAAAACGCTGGTGAAAGTTGAGCCATCCCACACCACGGAGCTGATAGGGACGCAATTCAAAACCGAAGTCCTCTGGCTGGACACCTTGTTCGACCTTTTCGTCACTTCCATGCAAGAGCTCACCAAGCCAGCCATCGGCCTCGATATCGATGACCGGCAGACCAACCTCCGCTTCCTGGAGGCCAAGGCCGATACGCAGCGCGTCGCCTGCCGTCATCTCATCTTTTTTCTTAGTGTCGGATGCAATTGCCAGTGCAGCGGCAATGTCTGTCGGATTGAGATGCACCCATTCGCCGCGCATACGCACGAGCGGCTGTTTGAGTTGCGCAAGACGCGTCAGTTCCGCGGCGGAAAGTTTCTTTCCACCAAGCGCAACCTCCCAGCTGTACTGACAAAGTGATTTCAATCCGAGAAGTCCACTGGCAACCCCGGCCGACTTCGAAGACTTGGTCTTTGTTCGCAAACGCGCGCCAAGCTTGGCGCGTTTGGTTCCCCACCAAGACGGCAACAACACGCCAAAACCGGCTTGACTCAACAATGGTGCTGCTTCTTGAAGAAACACTGCGGCACCCGTTGCATCAAGGCCAAGTCGATCAGGATGTGCCTGTTCGAGAACGCGCTCAAGTTCCGGATAGAGGCGCGCCGCTCGTCCAAGATCGCGCAACAATACTTCGTGCGGAAATTCGACGTCTTCACGAAAAATCTCTTCGGTGTCGAACAAATCAGAGCTGTCAATGTCGTCTGACCAGATTCGTTTCGCCGGCACCATGAGGCTCGGGTCCAAGATCGATTGCAACATCAAATCGAGACTCCACGATGCTTGCGGATCATGCTCTGCTGCTTCATCAGACGGCGGAACAAGGCGAAACAAGGTGCGAATTGTCTGCGACGCTTGCGCCGCGGATGATCGCCATTCGTCGACAACGAGTGCCAACTTGTCGAGCTGATCGTCGGACGCATCCACCTGCGCATCTGAGCCTGACAACGCGTCGAGCCAGCGTCCGGTAACAGACAAACCGCGCCTGCGCGCACCGGTGAACAGCGCGGGAATCGAATTTCGCGCAACAAAATCGACCGTGTGCTCCAACACATCTCTGGTGATGTCTGCGCTGGTTAATTGCTCGGTTCGAACCGAGCGGAACACGGCGGGCATCGAACGCACCATCTGCTCGAGCCGGGGGCTGTCATCGGCGGCAACTACGGGTCGCCAGCGGGCGTCGTAGCCATAGGCCGTTTCGACAAGTGCCGGCAGAACCCGGCCCCGGGCCAGCAACTCAACTCCAAAATTAGCCACCGACTGTAAGTAACGGAGTGAGTCACCAACCAAGATGTCTGTCAATTCCGGCAAGCCGGCCAGAAGCCATTCGATCGCAGCGGCTTCTTCCATCGAAACCGACGGGATCTTCCACGGATAGAGGCCTTTGGCATTCTCGTCTCGATGTAGTTGATCCGATGCACTGGGGCCGAATTCGCCGGACGGCAACTCCAAAGTCAGTTCCGAAAATTCAGCTTGAACGAATTCGCTTACATAATCTGAGGTGCATGCAGTCGGGTGCTTCCGCGGCCGTGATTTCTTGTAGTCGAGAGTGCGGTTCGAGTTTGATGTCGGAATAGCTCCGTTTTCTGCCCAAACTTGAAGACAACTCGACAGCCAGACTCCATGAAAGACGATCAACGCGAGACTCCGAAACGTATTTGCAGGATGCATAACCTACTGACGAAAAGCGGGTGCCGGTGCAGCTTGCCTTCTTGAATCCGAAAATCTCACGAAGATACAGCTCGAAACAGCGACTCGGCTATCGAGACCTGGGATTGTCCCGAAAATTTGGGCAGCCGAACGCCTGAAGTACGCATGCGAGGTAGTCAAGTCAGCTCGGGAGAAGCCGTCGGTGGTCAGAGATCAGTTCAGAGGTTTTCGACCCGCAAATGGGCTTCGACCGTGTGCCGATCAAGTAAGGCGTTTGCCATCGCGTGAATGACATTGACGACGACTATTGCGGGCGCAACGATCTCGACAACGCCGTGGTAGTGCACTTCTAATAGAAGCGACAGAACGATTGCGGTCAATCCGTTTTGTTGGGCGAACGCCAGATGCAAGCGATCAAGACGTGGCAACTTTCTCGCGAGCAACAGTCCCACGAGAATCTGCGCGCAGTACGTGACTACGCCCAGCATCACGCCATGGAGAATACTGATGCCTCCTACGAGCATCATTCCCAACATCGTGGCGGCGACGATGAGAGCGATTTTCACGATGCTTATGATGAATCCACCAATCGGCGGCCTCAAGAAGAGACCAGATGTCGCGACACCGAGCATGAGAAAGCGATCTACAGCGATAGCAACCACGCCGCACACGGTCACACACAACCACGTCGTACTGCGCCGAACGAGATACCAGGTGCCGAGTGCCGAAAGCGTGAGATTGATGTTCCAGAACAGATCAATGAAATATTCAGTCCAGTTCACCGACGTTTGGCCTTCTGGAACGAAGTCGGGCGCGAGACCGACAAGACCGCCGAGCGCAATCGTGCCGTAGACGGTAAGCAACGCCGTTACCGGATCGTCGAAAGAGGCCCAAGCCGCGAGAATTGTCTTTGCCCGCGTAGACATCTTCGGATTGTTGAGGATCGTCGCAATCGATAGCGGGTCTATCTGTGCAACCGCGATACCGATCACCACGTAGCGCGAGTCTTTAGGGCCCGTGTAACAATTATCTGCGCTTGTTTGTTCGTTTTGATGTCGGCTTGATCGTATAGTTCCACTCGCCGTGAAACTTGTGAGCTTGCGTGCCGACAGCTGCAAG